>NZ_DATAGM010000373.1:0-10664 GCF_036263695.1 Phenylobacterium sp. | reverse complement strand
ATGCGCCTTCTCGTCCTCGCCTCGCTTGCCGCCGCCCTCGCCCTGCCGTTCAGCACCCAGGCGCAGGACCTGACGTCACGAGCCGAGGCGCTGAGGGACAGGGCGCTGGCCGACCGCACCGCGTACGAGCTGGTGGAGTCGCTGACCACCGAAGTCGGCGCCCGGCCGACGGGCTCGCCGGCCATGGCGCGGGCGAGGGACTGGGGCGTCGCCAAGCTGAAGGCGCTGGGCTTCTCCAATGTCCACGTGGAGGAATTCCGGGCCGAGTCCTGGCTGCGGGGCGAGGAGAGCGCGGAGGTCGTCGCGCCCTATCCGCACAAGCTGCACATCCTGGGCCTCGGCCGCTCGGGGGCGACGCCGAAGGGCGGGATCGAGGCGGAGATCGCGCTGTTCGGCTCGATGGACGAGCTGATGGCGCTGCCGGCTGGCGCGCTGAAGGGCAAGATCGCGGTCGTCAGCCAGCCGATGCCAAAGACCCAGGATGGCTCCGGCTACGGCTACATCAACCGCAACCGCACGCAGGGAGCGGCCGAGGCGGCCAAGCGGGGCGCGGTAGCCTACCTGACCCGCTCCAGCTCCACCGACGACACCCGCCTGCCACACACCGGGGCCATGAGCCGGCCGAAAGACGCGCCGGTGATCCCCGCCGCGGCCCTGTCGCCGCCGGACGCCCAGCTGCTGGAACGGCTGGTCGCGCGCGGCCAACCTGTACGCATCAAGCTGAACATGCAGAACACCTATCGGGAGAGCGTGCCGGCTTGGAACGTGGTCGGCGAGCTCCCCGGGACCGAGGCGCCTGACGAGGTGATCGTCGTCGGCGGCCACCTGGACGCCTGGGACCCGGGCGCCGGCGCCATCGACGACGCGGCGGGCATCGCGATCACCACCGCGGCGGCCAAGCTGGTGGCCACGGAGCGGCCGCGGCGGACCATCCGCGTAGTGATGTGGGGCGCCGAGGAGCTGGCCGACAGCGGCGAGGCGTACGGCGCGGCCCATAAGGACGAAGTCGGCAAGATGGTCGTCGTCTCGGAGAGCGATTCCGGCGACGGGCCGATCTGGCGCGTGCGCCTGCCGAAGGCCTCGACGAAGCACCCGGCCATGCAGGCCTTCGCCGCGGCCATAGCGCCGCTGGAGGTGGTGCTGACGCCGGAAGCGGCGACCAGTGGCGGGGCGGACGTGGCCGACCTGGTGCGGATGGGGGCGCCGGTCGCCAGCCTGTCGCCGGACGTCACCCGCTACTTCGACCTGCACCACTCCGCCGACGACACCTTCGACAAGGTGGACCCGAAAAAGCTCGCCCAGAGCGTCGCGGTTTGGACATCGTTTCTCTACACCGTCGCCGCCAGCGACATCGACTTTCGAAAGCTAGCCGCGGAGGCCCCGTGACCCTTCCTCTTTCCGGACATCACGTCGCCGTCCTGATGGGCGGCATCTCCTCCGAGCGCGAGGTCAGCCTGGTCTCAGGCCGGGCCTGCGCCGACGCCCTGGAGCGGCTGGGCGCCAAGGTCACGCGCATCGACGCGGGGCGCGACCTGGCGGACGTGCTGACCAAACTGAAGCCGGACGTCTGCTTCAACGCCCTGCACGGGGCGTGGGGCGAGGACGGCTGCGTCCAGGGCGTTTTGGAAACGCTGCAGATCCCCTACACCCACTCCGGCGTGCTGGCCTCGGCCCTGGCCATGGACAAGGCCAAGTCCAAGGCGGTGATCGCCGCGGCCGGCGTGCCGGTGCCGGGCGGGGGGCTGTTCAACCGCTTCGAGGTCGCCCGAGACCACGTCCTGCCGCCGCCCTATGTGGTCAAGCCGAACGCGGAAGGCTCCTCGGTGGGCGTGTTCATCGTCCGCGACCGGGCGAATCGCCCGCCGCAGGAGGTCGTGGAGCCCAGCTGGACCTACGGGGAGGAGGTCATGGTCGAGCCCTTCATCCAGGGCAAGGAGCTGGCCGTGGCGGTGATGGACGGCAAGGCCCAGACGGTCACCGAAATCATCCCCAGAACCGGCTTCTATGATTATGAAGCCAAGTACGGCGAAGACGGTTCCGAGCACGTCGTGCCCGCGAACTTGCCGCGGCAAGTCATTGAAAGATGCTTGGAATATTCCGAGCGTGCACACGCGGCCCTTGGTTGCCGCGGGGTTACGCGGTCGGACCTGCGTTATGACGACGTTAACGACATTTTGGTCCTTCTAGAGGTCAATACACAGCCTGGAATGACGCCCACCTCGCTCGCTCCCGAGCAGGCGGCCCACAAGGGCGTGGATTTCGACCGTTTGGTGCTTTGGATCACGGAGGACGCTTATGCCCGCGGCGGTGCGGGAGGGATCGCGCGTATCGGCGAGACCTCGAGCGAAAGCGTCCGCTAAGCCAGGCCGCGGGCGGCCGGCTGCGCCTGCGCGCGGTCCGCAGCCTGCGGGCAAGCTTCAAGCCGTCCAGGGGGCGGGACTTACGCCCAAGCAAGCGCTCATCGCCGCCGGCGCGGTGCTGACCATCGCCGTCAGCGCGGTGCTCGGCACCGGCGGGCGGGCGGAGATGGTCGGCGGCGCCATCACCGGCGGAGTCGACAAGGCCTTCGGGGCCGCCGGCTTCCGCCTCGGCGCCGTGCACGTCCAGGGCGCCTCGGAGATGGCGACCAAGGACATCCTGGCGGTCACCGGCCTCTACAAGGACCAGCCGATCCTCGGCCTCGACCTGGAGGGCATGCGCCAGAAGGTGATGGAGGTCAGCTGGGTCGAGGATGTGCGCATCGTCCGCCTGCTGCCCGACACCCTGGTCATCGCGGTCAAGGAGCGGAAGACGCTGGCGGTGTGGCAGCACGCCGGCCGCATCCGCGTCGTCGACCAACACGGCCGGATCATCCCCAAGGCCGATCCGGCGAGGTTCCCGAACCTGCCGCTAGTGGTCGGCGTGGGCGCCAACGAACACGCCGCCCAGATCCTGCCGGCGGTCGCGGCGCGGCCACGGCTGGCCAATCGGCTGGAGGCGCTGATCCGGGTGGACGACCGGCGCTGGGACCTGCGGCTGAAGGACGGCAGCCTGGTGCAGTTGCCGGCGGTGGACGAGGAGGCGGCGCTGCTGCAGCTCGAACAGCTCGACCAGCGCACCCGCATTCTCGAACTCGGATTTGAACGGATCGACCTGCGCGATCCGAACGTGGTTGCGGTCCGGCCACGCGATGGCGTGCTGCCGGGCCAACTGGTGGCGGGCGGCGCCTGAAGGGAATGGGCAAGGTGGGCAAGTCGGGACCGAAGACCGAGGAGCGCCGGGAGGCGAGCGGCCGGGAGAGCCTGAAGGCGGCGCTGGGACGCGTGCCCGTGGTGGCCGCCGTCGACCTGGGCGCCTCAAAGGTGGCGTGCTTCATCATGAAGGCCGACGGGGTGCGCCGGGTCGACCGCACCCTGACCACCACCGGCGTCGGCTACGTCCAGTCGCGCGGCGTCCGCGGCGGGACCATCGTCAACCTCGACGAGGCCAGCGAGGCCATCGCCCAGGCGGTGGAGCGGGCCGAGAACGTCGCCGGCGTCTCGGTGCAGGGCGTCACCGTCTCCACCAGCGGCGGCCAGCTGGCCAGCCACCGGGTCTCCAGCCGGGTTTCGCTCGGCGGGCGGCCGATCAGCGACCAGGACCTGATCCGCGCCATCCAGGCCGCGCTCGCCCAAGTGAAGCTGCCCGGCCGCCGGGCGGCCCACATCCTGCCGATCGCCTGGCAGGTGGACGGGCAGGGCGGGGTGCGCGACCCGCGCGCCATGTTCGGCCGCACGCTCGGCGTCGAGCTGCTGGTCGTCTCGATCAACGAAGCCGTCTTCCAGACCCTGGGCGCCTGCGTCGAGCGGGCCCACCTGCAGTTCGAGGGCGTCGTCGCCGGCCCCTTCGCCTCAGCCCTGGCCGCCCTCGAAGAGGACGAGATGGACCTGGGCTCCGTCTGCATCGACATGGGCGGCGGCTCGACCAGCGCGGCGGTGTTCAACCACGGCAGCCTTGTGCACGTGGAGAGCGTGCCGGTCGGCGGCCAGCACGTCACCGCCGACATCGCCCGCGGCCTGTCGACCTCCATCGCGGGGGCCGAGCGGATCAAGACCCTGCACGGTTCGGCCATCGCCTCGGCCAACGAGGACCGCGAGATGATCGAGGCCCCGCCGCGGGGCGACGATCCGGGCGCGGGCCCGGTGATCGCACCCCGTTCCCTGCTGAAGGGCATCATCGCGCCCCGGGTGGAGGAGACGCTGGAGCTGTTGCGCGACCGGCTGAAGGCCTCCGGCGCGCCGGTGGAGCCTGGCGCGGGCCTGGTGCTGACCGGCGGCGCGAGCCAGCTGGCCGGCGTCCGGGAAGTGGCGGTGCGGGTGTTCGACCGGCCGGTGCGGCTGGGCCGTCCGCGGCGCGTGCCGCACCTGGCGGACGCCGCCTCGGGGCCGGCCTTCTGCGCGGCGGCTGGGATCCTCCACAAGGCCGCCTTCGGCCCGCGCGAGGCGGTCTCGGCCAAGGCCCTGGCGAGTGCGAAAATTCGTCGCGAACCGCTCGACCCGGGCGCCAATCCGGTCGCTCGCGCCGCAGCCTGGCTGCGCGAAAACCTCTAGGAATCGGTCCGCGGCCGCCGGGCGCGGGGGGCGCGCTGCGGTGGAGCGGGTCTGCGGTCGCAGGCGTAAGTGGCTGGAATTAGCCGAGAATGCCGTGGGTCTCGGTCGACACCGCCCAGACCTGAGCGGCCCTGGCCAGGGGGCGGCGCGGGGCTCCAATGGTCAAGCTAACCCCCGCCATCCATTGTGGAAAAAAGCGCCCCGCCGCGTCGACGAAAAGCCGACTCAGGCTATCCGATTAACCACTCGTTAGGGGTGTCGGGCGCCTAGTTAACCGCATCCTAACCAAGGGCGCTTCGCGGGCGGGTCGCGTGGCGTTTGACCTGATTTTGGCGGAAGGACGTGGGGTCCATGGCAATCGCATTCTCGGCGCCGCAAGAGACCGAGCTCAAGCCGCGCATCGTTGTATTCGGTGTCGGCGGGGCTGGCGGTAACGCGGTCAACAACATGATCGAGGCGGGCCTCGAAGGCGTCGAGTTCGTCGTCGCCAACACAGACGCCCAACAACTGGCGTTCTCGAAGACCGACCGGCGCATCCAGCTCGGCGTCCAGGTGACGCAGGGCCTCGGCGCCGGCGCTCACCCGGAGGTCGGGATGAGCGCGGCCGAGGAGAGCGTGCCGGAGATCGGCGAGCACCTCGACGGCGCCCACATGGTGTTCATCACCGCCGGCATGGGCGGCGGCACCGGCACGGGGGCTGCTCCGATCATCGCCAAGTGCGCCCGGGAACGGGGCATCCTGACGGTGGGCGTGGTGACCAAGCCCTTCCACTTCGAAGGCCGCCACCGGATGCGCCTTGCCGACGCCGGCATCGCCGAGCTGCAGCGCTACGTCGACACCCTGATCGTCATCCCCAACCAGAACCTGTTCCGCATCGCCAACGAGCGGACCACCTTCGCCGAAGCGTTCGGCATGGCCGACCAGGTGCTGCACTCGGGCGTGCGCTCGATCACCGACCTGATGGTGCTGCCGGGCCTGATCAACCTCGACTTCGCCGACGTCCGTACCGTGATGACCGAGATGGGCAAGGCGATGATGGGCACCGGGGAGGGCACCGGCGAAGACCGCGCCCTGATGGCCGCCCAGAACGCCATCCAGAACCCGCTGCTGGACGAAGTCTCGCTGAAGGGCGCCAAGGCGGTGCTGGTCAACGTGACCGGCGGCCTGGACATGACCCTGCTGGAAGTCGACGAGGCGGCCAACGCCATCTCCGAGCAGGTCGACCCGGAAGCCAACATCATCTTCGGCGCCGCCTTCGACCCGGCCCTGGACGGGGTGATCCGCGTCTCGGTGGTCGCCACCGGCATGGACTCCGGCTCCATCACCATGATCGAGCCGCAGGTCCAGCGGCGGACGATGGCCCGCGGCCCGGCCCTGGCCCAGTCCGAGCCGGTGCGTCCGCTGGTCCCGGCCTATGAGCCGCCGGTCGCCGCCGCGCCCGAGCCGGTGTTCGCCGAAGTCGAGCCCGAACCGGTCGAAATCGAACCGGAGACGGTCTTCGCCGAGCCCGCGGAAGAACTGCAGGGCGACCTGCTGACCGCCGCCGCCGCGCCCGAGCCGATGCCGGCCCCGACCCCCGCGCCGGTGACCAAAATCGTCGACGAGGCGGTCGCCGAGTTCGAGGACCCGGCCCCGCTGTTCCCGCAGCCGGTGGTCACCGAGCGGCGCCCGCAGCGCGGCGGCTTCATGAGCCTGTTCGGCGGCCGTCCTCGCTACGACGCGCCGCCGCCGGCCCCGCGCCCTGTCGCCAGCCGCGGCGGCGCCCAGCCGGTCGAGGCCCCGCAGGAGATCGAGCAGGCGGACAACGGCGAGGATCTGGAGATCCCCTCCTTCCTGCGTCGTCTCGCCAACTAGCGCCCAGGGCTCGGGTGCGGTTTCGGTAAACGAGCCGTTAAGGTTAGGCGTTCTAAACGGGTCCCGGCGCTCAGCCGGGGCCCGTTGTCGTTCAGGTAAGCGGCTGAATTCCCCGAGGTTTTCGCCGCAATTCGGCCACGGCGCAGGCGAAACATTCGGAAACAGGATGTGGTTTGTGGCGCCGCAGCATTCACCTTATCCCAACGCCTGGGACAGACCGCGGCCGGCAAGCCGCCTCGAGTTGGAAGGTCGCGAGCTTTGGACGCATCTGCGTATCAGCACACGCTGAAAGGCCCCGCGGTCCTCGCCGGGATCGGAGTCCACACCGGCGCGCATGCACGCATCGCCGTGCGCCCGGCCGGCCCGGACACCGGCGTCGTCTTCGTCCGCACCGACGTGACCGACCGTGACAACCGCGTCCCGGCGAACGGTGAGTTGGTGGTCAAGACCCAGCTGGGCACCGTCATCGGCAACGCCGCGGGCGTCACCGTCTCCACCATCGAGCACCTTATGGCGGCGCTGGCCATGCTGGGCGTCGACAACGCCATGGTCGAGCTGGACGGGCCGGAGATGCCGATCATGGACGGCTCGGCCGAGCCCTTCGTCGACGTGCTGGACCGCGTCGGCCTGCGCCGCCAGGAAGCGCCGCGCCGATTCATCGAGATCCTCCACACGGTCGAGGTCGTGGACGGCGACAAGCGCGCCAGCCTCTCGCCCGCCGAGGGCTTCGAGGTCGCTTTCGAGATCGCCTTCCCGTCGAAGGCCATCGGCCGCCAGCGCATCGACATGGCGATGGACGAGGCCGCCTTCCGCACCGAGCTCGCCAACTGCCGCACCTTCGGCTTCCTCCACGAGGTCGAGGCCCTGCGCGCCATGGGCCTGGCACGCGGCGGGTCGATGGAGAACGCCATCGTCATCGAGGGCGACCGGATCCTCAATCCCGAGGGCCTGCGCCGCCCCGACGAGTTCGTGCGCCACAAGGCGCTGGACGCCATCGGCGACCTCTATGTGCTGGGCGGCCCGCTGCTCGGCCGCTTCGAGGGGATCCTCGCCGGCCACGGCCTGAACAACGCCCTCGTCCGCGCCCTGCTCGCCCAGCCTTCGGCCTGGCGCTGGCGCACCTTCGCCGATCCGCTGAAGGCGGCGGTCTGACTCCAAAGGTCCAGGTCCGCTCGTCGGCCGTGCGCCCGGCGATTCCTATTGCTGCACTCCGCTAAGCCTTGATCTAAGTTAAGCGCGGGACCGCGCGCCGAAGAAGCGGCGGCCTGGGCTGAGCGAGCGGAGGAAGCGCAGAATGGCGCTCATGGCGATCTACAGGTCGGGCGAGGTCGACCTGGCGGCCTACAAGGCGATCATCACAGGAACGGCGAGCGACCTGCCGCTGGGCGTGCTGGCCCACTTCGGCGGCTTCGGCGACGGGGAAGGCTTCTGCGTCGTCGACGTCTGGGAGACGCGCGAGCACTACGAGGACTTCATCCCCAAGCTTCGCGGCGTGCTCGAGAGCCTGGGCGTGACCTACGTGGAGCCGGAGATCTACGAGCTGGAGGGGCTGATCGCCACGCCCGCAGTGGTTCCCTTCTCGGTCCAGCTCGCCCCGATCTAACCGAAGCGTCGGCCCCGCGACCTCGCATCCGTTTGCTACCCCCACGGGGTGGTGTAGAGAGGGGGTTAACGTGGCGCGGGGGCGCGCGATGGTTCCGCTTTTGAGGTGAAGGTGTCCTTGCTTCACAATACCTGGGCTCGTCCGACGATGGCGGCCGTGATCGCCGCCGTCGCGCTCGCCGGCTGCGCCGGAAAAGACAAGAAGCCCAAGCTGGCCTACGAAGAGCGGCCGGTGGAGCTGCTCTATGCGACCGGCGCCGACCGGCTGGACCGCGGTCAGTGGGACCAGGCGGTGCAGTACTTCGAAGAGGTGGAGCGTCAGCACCCCTATTCGGAGTGGGCCCGCCGCGCGATCATGATGACCGCCTATGCTCACTACATGGGCAACGACTACCCCGAGGCGATCGCCGACGCCGAGCGGTTCATCTCGCTTTATCCGGGCAACCCGGCGGCCGCCTATGCCCACTACCTGAAGGCCATCTGCTACTTCGAGCAGATCGTCGACGTGGGCCGCGACCAGGGCGCCACCGGCCAGGCGCTCGCCGCCCTGCAGGAGGTGGCCCAGCGCTATCCAAACACCGAATACGCCGCCGACGCGCGGCTGAAGATCGACATGGTCAACGACCAGCTGGCGGGCAAGGAGATGACCGTCGGGCGCTGGTACCTGCGCAACGGCGACACCCTGGCCGCCGTCGGCCGCTTCAAGACCGTCGTCGACCGCTACCAGACCACCAGCCACACGCCCGAGGCGCTCTACCGACTGGTGGAGTCCTACCTGACCCTGGGGCTGCTCGAGGAAGCCCGCCGCAACGGCGCCGTCCTCGGCCACAACTACCCGGGCGATGTCTGGTACAAGGACGCCTACGACCTGCTCACCGACAAAGGCCTGCAGCCGGCGACGGCGAGGCCCTCGGGCCGCTTCCTGCCGCGCGTGCCGCTCCCCTGGGGCAAACGCAAGGACACCACCGTGCGCCCGCCGGAGGTGACCACCGCCCCCCCGCCGCCCGCGGCCGAGCCTGTGCAGGCTGCGCAAGCCGCGCCGGCTGAGGCTTCGCCTGCGGCCGAAACGCCAACCGCGGCGGCCGAGGCTGCGGCGGAAAGCTCCGCCCAGTAGCCAGCGCTTTCGACTTCACTGATTCGAGGCGATCCTGTCCGGCATGCTGATCGGGCTTTGGATCCGGGACGTGGTGCTGATCGAGGCGCTGGACCTGTCCATCGGCCCGGGCCTCACGGCGCTGACCGGCGAGACCGGCGCCGGCAAGTCGATCATCCTGGACAGCCTGGGACTGGCGACCGGCGCGCGCGCCGACGCAGGCCTGGTGCGCCGGGGGGCGACCCAGGCGGTGGCCTCGGCGGTCTTCGCAACGGCGCCGGACCACCCGGTCTGGGACCTGCTGGAAGAGAAGGGCCTCAGCTACGCCCGCGACGAGGACCTGGTCCTGCGCCGCACCCTGGCGGCCGATGGGCGCAGCCGCGCCTTCGTGAACGACCAGGCGACCAGCGTCGGCGTGCTCCGCGAGATCGGCGACATGCTGGTCGAGGTGCACGGCCAGCACGAGACCGTCGGCCTGCTGGACGCCAAGACCCACCGCCCGATGCTTGACGCCTTCGCTGGGGCCGGGCCGCAGCTGGCGGAGGTCGACGCCCTGTGGAGCGCGGTGGCCCAGTCGCGGGAGCGGGTGGAGGACCTGAAGGCCGCCGTGGGACGCGCCGCCGCCGAGGCCGAGGAGCTGACCCTACGCCTTTCCGAGCTGGACCGGCTCGAGCCGCAGGAGGGCGAGGAGGCGGCGCTGGCCGAGGAGCGGGCGGTGCTGGGCGCCTCGGAGAAGGCGCTGGCCGACATCGCCGCCGCCCGTCAGGGCTTCGACGGCCTCACCGCCAAGCTCGCCGGCGCCCACCGGGCGCTGACCCGGGCCATCGAGCGGGCGCTGGCCGCCGGCGCCGCCGAGGACGGGGCCGCGGTCCGCCGGCTCGCCTCGGCCGCCGACGCCGTCGACCGGGCGCTGGTCGAGGCCCAGGAGGCCGAGGCGACCATCGACTCGGCCGCCGACGCCTTCGACTTCCGTCCCGACCAGCTGGAGAAGGCCGAGGAGCGGCTGTTCGCCCTGCGCGCCATGGCCCGCAAGCTGAACGTCTCCGTCGAGGAGCTGCCGGGCCTGCGCGCCCGCTTCGCCGAGCAGCTGCGGGCGATCGAATCCTCCGAGGACGAGCTGAAGGGCGCTGAGACCGACCTCGCAGCGATCGAGGCCGCCTACCGGGTGGAGGCTGAGAAGCTGTCTCAGCTGCGCCGCGAGGCCGGCGAGCGGCTGGCGGCGGCGGTGATGGGCGAACTGGCCCCGCTGAAGCTGGAGAAGGCCCGCTTCCGCGTGCGTGTAGAGCCGTCCGGGCGGGAAGGCCCCAGCGGCGTCGACCAGGTCGCCTTCGAGATCGCCACCATCCCCGGCGCGCCGTTCGGGCCGCTGGGCGCCATCGCCTCAGGCGGCGAGCTCGCCCGTTTCGCGCTGGCGCTGAAGGCGGCGCTGGCCGCGCGCGGCGGCGGCGTGCAGCCGCTGATGATCTTCGACGAGGTGGACCAGGGGGTGGGCGGCGCAGTCGCCGACGCGGTCGGCCTGCGGCTCAAGCGGCTGGCGTCCTGCGCCC
>NZ_DATAGM010000372.1:0-7353 GCF_036263695.1 Phenylobacterium sp. | reverse complement strand
AGCGGCATCCACCAGGACGGGATGCTGAAGCACCGCGGCACCTACGTGAGCATGACGCCGGAGGACGTGGGCCAGGGCTCGTCCAACCTGGTGATGGGCAAGCACTCCGGCCGCCACGCCTTCCGCGAGAAGCTCAAGGACCTGGGCTATGAGCTGGGCCAGAACGCCCTGAACGAGGCGTTCCAGCGGTTCAAGGACCTGGCCGACAAGAAGAAGCACGTCTACGACGACGACCTCATCGCGCTGGTGGACGACGCGCTGGCGCACGGCGCCGACCGCATCCAGGTCAAGCATCTGCGGGTGCTGGCCGGCACCGAGGGGCCGCAGGAAGCCAACCTGACCGTCACCGTCGACGGCGAGGAGCGCTCGGCCAAGGCCACCGGCGACGGCCCCGTGGACGCGGTGTTCAACGCCATCCACGAGGTGGTGCCGCACACGGCCATCCTGCGCCTGTTCCAGGTGCACGCGGTGACCGAGGGCACCGACGCCCAGGCCCAGGTCTCGGTGCGTCTGGAGGAGGACGGCCGGATCGCCACCGGCCAGGCCGCCGACACCGACACCCTGACGGCGTCGGCCAAGGCCTATGTTAACGCGCTGAACAACCTCTTCGCCCGCAAGGAGAAGAGCGCGCCTGACGACGCCAAGGTCGCCAGCGGCTTCTAGCCTTCCGCTCGGTCCCGCGAAAGCGGGGCTCCAAGCATTCCTCCGTACCAGCGGGCGCTGCGCGCGCCCGGCTGCACGCGCATGAGCGGGGGCATTCATGCTGTGGGTTCTTCTGACGGCCGCGGCCGCGCCGCTGCAGGTCGCGCGCAACGCCCTGCAGCGTGGGCTGGTGGGCGACGCCGGGCCCTGGGGGGCGACCCTGGTCCGCTTCCTTTTCGGCCTGCCGTTCTCGGTGGTGATCTTCGCGGTGGTGGCGCTGCTGACGCCAAGCGCCGAGCCGCAGGCGAGCGCCAGGTTCTGGGCCGCGGTGGCGATCGGCGCCTTCGGCCAGGTGATCCAGACGGCGCTGCTGCTTGTGGCCATGCGCCGGTCGGGCTTTGCGGTGGCGACCTTCATGCAGCAGACCAATCTGCCGCTGTCGGCGCTGTTCGGGTGGCTCGTGTTCGCAGACGTGATGGCGCCGGGCGCCTGGATAGGGTTGGCCGCGGCCACCGTGGGGCTTTGCGTCCTCTCCTGGCCAAAGGGCGGCTTCCAGTCGGGGGCGCTGCTGGGGTCGGCGCTTGGCGTCGCGTCGGGCGCAGCCATGGCGGTGGTGCTGAACGCTTACCGGCAGGCCGGCCTGGCCCTGGAGCCGGAGCATCCGATCTACGCCGGCACCGCGGCGGTCTGCGTCGCCCAGGCGTTGCAGTCGGTGGGCCTGACGCTGATCCTGGCCTTGACCAAGCCCGCGGCCCTGAGGGCGGTGGCGACGTCCTGGCGCGAGTCGCTGGGGGCGGGGTTCTGCGGGGCGGCGGCCTCGGCGTGCTGGTTCAGCGCGCTGGCCATCGCGCCGGCCGGGCAGGTGAGGGCGGTGGGCGTGGTGGAGCTGCCGATCGCGGCTGCGGCCGGCCGGCGGCTGTTCAAGGAGAAGCTGAACCTGCGCCAGATCGTCGGCGGGGTGGCCACCGGCCTTGGCGTTGTGACCACGGCGCTGGCCTGAGTAAGCTGGCGCCATGACCGACCTCCACCGACGCAGGGCGCTGGGCGCCGGTCTCGCCGCCGCCGGCCAGTTCCTCCTCGCCGCGCCCGCACGCGCCCGGGCGCCGGTGACGGTGTTCGCCGCCGCCTCGCTGCAGAACGCCCTGAACGACGTCGGCGCCGCCTACACCCGGGGGACCGGCCAGCCGGTGCGGTTCTCGTACGCCGCCTCCTCGGCCATCGCCCGGCAGATCGAGCAGGGCGCGCCCGCCGACCTGTTCGTCTCCGCCGACCGCGAATGGATGGACTACGTGGCCCATAGGGGGCTGATCCAGCCGGCCAGCCGCCGCGACCTGCTGGCGGGCCGGCTGGTGCTGATCGCGCCAGCCCGCTCGAAGGTGCAGCTCGCCATCCGCCCAGGCATGCCGCTCGCCCGAACGCTGGGCCGCGGCCGGCTGGCGATGGCCGCGCCGGACGTGCCGGCGGGGCGATACGGACGGGCGGCCCTGACCCGCCTGGGCGTCTGGAAGAGCGTCGAGGGCCGCATCGCGCCGGCCGAGAACGTCCGCAGCGCGCTCCAGTTCGTGGCTCGCGGGGAGGCGCCGCTGGGGATTGTCTACGAGACGGACGCCAAGCTGGACCGGCGGGTGCGGATCGTCAGCGTGTTCCCGCCGTCCAGCCATCCGCCCATCGTCTATCCCGCGGCGCTGACGAGCCGCGGGGCGCGCAACCGTGCGGCGGGCGGCTTCCTCGCCTATCTATCGGGTCCTGAGGCCACGGCGGTGTTTCGGCGCTATGGTTTCAGCGTCACGCCGTCACGCTGAGTCCGCACCCGCATGAAGTTCTTCTACGCCGCCGCCATCGCCCTGCTGGCCGCCGCCTGCAGCCAGCCGAGCGTCGGCCAGCCAACGGCCAGGCCTGGCTTTCCCGAGCCTGACCGGCCGATCGCGGAGATCGTCAGCTCGACCTGGTCGTCCGGTCCGGACCGGGACAAGGCCGACGAGTCGGGCCAGCTGATCCGCGCGCTGGGCGTCGGCCCCGGGATGGCGGTGGCCGACATCGGCGCCGGCTCCGGGTACCATGCGCTTCGGCTCTCGCCGGTGGTGGGCCCGGAGGGGCGGGTCTACGCCCAGGACGTGACGGAGGCTTATCTGGCGCAGCTTCGCCAAGAACTGACGCGCCGGGGCATCTCGAATGTGGAGATCGTGGTGGGGGCGGCCGATGATCCCAAGCTGCCGCCGGCGGCTGTGGACCGTGCGATCCTGGCCCACATGTACCATGAGATCGCCCAGCCCTACGCCCTGATGTGGAACTTGGTCCCCTCCCTCAGGCCCGGCGCGCGGGTCGGCATCCTGGACGTGGACCGACTGCCGGAGCACCACGGCACGCCGCCGGCCTTGCTCAAATGCGAACTGGAGGCGGTGGGCTACCGCCAGACCGATTTCCTGACCCTGCAGGGCGGCCTCGGCTACCTCGCCATCTTCGAGCCGCCGGCGCTGGACGCGCGGCCGGCCCCTGAGGACATCCGGCCCTGCCGCCACCGCCGAGGCGATCCCGTCACGGGAGGTTAGCGGCCTCGTAGAGCGCCGCCAGTTCTTCCGCGGCCCAGTGCAGGGGCTGCTCGCTCTGCTCCACCCGTGCTTGGACGAGCGCGCCGTCGAGGGCGGCGACGGTCAGGCTAGCCAGACGCTCCGCGCGCTCGGTAGCGACGCCCTCGGCGACGAGGCGCGTGCTCAGTAACCCGCGCCAGGCTCGCAACGCGTCGCGTCCGCTGGCGGTGATCGCCGGGTCATGCGGAGCGTTTTCCAGCAACACCGTCGTCATCGGCGCCCCGTCCCGGTAGCCCGACTTCGCCATCCAGCCGGCCAGCAGGCGCGCGTGGGCCTTCACCAGGTCGCCGCAGGTATTGGATTGGCGCGAGAGGTCTTCCAGCGTCTCCAGAATGCGGCGGCCAGCCTCCTCGACGGCGGCCTGGCCGATGGCCGCCTTGCCGCCCGGGAAGTAGTGGTACAGCGAGCCCTTCGGCGCGCCGCTCAGGGCCACGATGTCGGCCGTTCCGGTGGCCGCATAGCCGCGCTGGCGGAATAACGTCACAGCCGCATCGACGATCGACTGGCGGTGTTTGGCCGGCGGCGGCACGTTCGCTCCCTCCGAAGCTCAGCTTCTACGCAGCGGTGGCACAGGTAGCGGCCAGGTAAAAGGGCCCCGACCTATATTGACCGGTCTATATCGAACGTGCAGGTTGGGCCTTGAGCAGGAGGCGAGAGATGGATCAGCCGATAAGGTACGAGGCGCGCGACGGCGTCGCCGAGATCACGATGGACGACGGCAAGTTGAACGTGATGTCGCTGCCGATGCTGGAGGCGCTGCACGCCGCCTTCGACCGAGCGGCCGGGGAGGGCGCGATAACCGTTCTGAAGTCGGGACGGGAGGGGATCTTCACCGCCGGCTTCGACTTGAAGGTGTTCGCCGCCAACGACCCCGTGGCCAGCTCTGCCATGGTGAGAGCCGGGGCCGAGCTCGCGCTGAAGGTGTTCTCGCATCCGGCGCCGGTCATCACCGTCTGCGCAGGCCACGCCTATCCCATGGGGGCCTTCCTGATCCTGGCGTCGGACGTGCGGATCGGCGTGCTCGGGCCCTATCGGATCGGGTTCAACGAGGTCGCGATCGGGATTCCCGTGCCGAGCTTTGCGCTGGAGCTCGGGCGGCGGCGCCTCGCCCCCGCCTGGCTCGACCGGACCGCCGTGACGGGCGAGATGTTCGGCATGGAGGCGGCGGCCCAGGCGGGCTTCTTCGACCGTCTCGAGGCGCCCGCCGCCGTCGACGCAGCGCTGGAGGCGACGATCGCCGGCGCCCGAAAGATCCACCGGCCCTCCCAGATCATCGTCAAGGAGCGGCTGAGGGGCCCTGCCATCGCCATGATGCGAACGGCGATCGAGGAGGAGATCACCTCATCCGCCTACGCGGCCCGCAACGGAGGCGGCCCGACCATTCGGCTGCCGACCGCCGAGCCCGCCTCAATCTGAGGTCGGCGCGGCGTCGAAGAGGCCGATCAGCTTGATCAGCTTCTTCGGCGCCTGGGCGCGGTAGCTCTCGTCGATCCAGGACTTCAGCGTCTCGAACGGCGGGATCTCGTTCGGCGCCGGGTCGAAGCTCACCCAGCCGCTGCGGCCGAGGCCGTAGCCGGTGGGCTTGGCGAACGGCAGCTCCAGCGCCTCGGGCCCCGAGAAGGGCAGCTTCACAGACAGGCTGAACGGCTGGCCGGGCGGGGGTAGGTAGGCGAAGGTCTTGTCCTTGACCGCCAGGTCCAGGTGGCCCGGCCAGGGACTCTTCAGGTGCGCTTCCGGATAGTTGAGCCCGAACTTCCGGAGCTCTTCGGCGAGGTCCTCGGCGGCCATCGCGCGCCTCCCTTCGATTCGGATTCAACCGTACACGTGAGAGGCGAACCGGGCGGCGCGCGATTCGCCCACAGGGATATGCGGTTTCTCTCGCCAAGACGCCGCGCGGCGGGCGCGCGCACCCCTTGAATAACCCTTGATCTCGACTCTACGGCAAGGCACACGAGCTACTGTCCTGTCAGCGAGTCCTGGGGGTCGAGCGCTTCGATTCGGAGCGTTAGGGGCCGACGCTCAGGGGTTCTGAGGACCCTTTCTACGCGACTTCAAGAACACAATCGTCAGCCGCATCTCGCTTAGGGCCCTGCATGCTCCAGTCCCTCTTCGGCGCCATCTCGAACGATATCGCCATCGACCTCGGCACCGCCAACACCCTCATCTACATGAAGGGGAAGGGCATCGTGCTGAACGAGCCGTCCGTGGTGGCCCTGCGCAACGTCGGCGGACGCAAGGTCGTCCACGCCGTCGGCATCGAGGCCAAGCAGATGCTCGGCCGCACGCCCGGCCACATGGAAGCCATCCGCCCGATGCGCGACGGGGTCATCGCCGACTTCGAAGTCGCCGAGGAGATGATCAAGTACTTCATCCGCAAGGTTCACAACCGCAAGGGCTTCGTGAACCCGAAGGTGATCGTGTGCGTGCCGTCCGGCGCGACCGCCGTGGAACGCCGCGCCATCAACGACAGCTGCCTGAACGCCGGCGGACGCCGCGTGGGCCTGATTGACGAGCCGATGGCCGCGGCGATCGGCGCGGGCCTGCCGATCCACGAGCCGACCGGCTCGATGGTCGTCGACATCGGCGGCGGCACCACCGAAGTGGCGGTCCTGTCGCTTTCCGGCATCGTCTACTCGCGCTCGGTCCGCGTCGGCGGCGACAAGATGGACGAGGCGATCATCAGCTACATGCGCCGCAACCATAACCTCTTGATCGGCGAGACCACCGCCGAGCGGATTAAGAAGGAGATCGGCACCGCCCGCGCGCCGTCCGACGGCGAGGGCCTGTCGATCGAGGTCAAGGGCCGCGACCTGATGCAGGGCGTGCCCCGCGAAGTGCGGATCAGCGAGAAGCAGGCCTCGGACGCGCTGTCCGAGCCGGTCGGCCAGATCGTCGACGCCGTGAAGCTGGCGCTCGAGGCGACGCCGCCGGAGCTGGCCTCCGACATCGCCGACAAGGGGATAATGCTGACCGGGGGCGGCGCCCTGCTGCGCGGCCTGGACTCCGAGATCCGCGACCACACCGGCCTGCCGGTGACCGTGGCCGACGATCCGCTGTCCTGCGTCGCGCTGGGGTGCGGCAAGGTGCTCGAACATCCGAAGTGGATGAAGGGCGTCCTCGAGTCCACCCTCGCCTAAGAATTGATGTTCAACGATTCGCGTCGGTCGGGGGGCTGACGGCGTAAGTCGCTGATTGGAGGCGACCAGTGTCCTTGCGGGACTCCACGTTCGGCGAGCTCAAGGTGCCGCTCACCTGGATGGCGACGGTGGCCGTGGTCATCGCCTCCATAGTGGCGCTGGCGCTGCTCATGAACGATCGGCGCGGCGACATCTCCGCCGGCGCCTACAGCGTCACCCGAGAGGTGGGCGATAAGGTGGTCGCGCCGGTGGGCGGGGTGCTGTCCACGCCGCTGCGTTGGATCGGCGCCGGCGTCGACACCGTCCGGGGCTACTTCTTCGCGGTCTCGGAGAACCGCCGGCTGAAGGCCGAGCTCCAGGAAATGCGCCAGTGGCGCGACCTGGCGGTCGCGTTGCGCGACACCAACGACCGTTACAAGACCCTGCTGGGCCTGCAGACCGATCCGCCGATCCCGATGGTCGCGGCGCGGGTGGTCCAGGACGCCCGCGGGCCGTTCTCCCACGCGCGGATCGCCAACGCCGGCCGCGAGAAGGGCGTGCAGGCGGGCCATCCGGTGATGAGCGAGAAGGGCCTGGTGGGCCGCGTCGTCGGCGTCACCGACGGGGCCAGCCGCATCCTCACCCTGACCGACATCGCCTCGCGCACTCCGGTGATGATCGACCGGACCAACGCCCGCGCCATCCTGACCGGCGACGGCGGCCCCAATCCGCGGCTCGAATACCTGCGCGGCCACGAACCGGTGAAGGAGGGCGACCGGGTGGTCACCTCCGGCGACGGCGGCATGCTGCCCCGCGGCCTGCCGGTGGGCGTGGCGGTGAAGGGCCTGGACGGCCGCTGGCGGGTGGTGCTGGCGTCCGACTCGGCGCCCATCGACTACGTCCGCATCCTGCTCTTCCAGGACTTCGCCCAGCTGGTGAACACCCGCCAGCTCGACAAGATGTCGCCGCCGCCGCTGATCAGCGCGCCGGGCGCAGCCCCGCCCGCT
>NZ_DATAGM010000371.1:0-12791 GCF_036263695.1 Phenylobacterium sp. | reverse complement strand
GTCGGCCCAGCGGTTCACGTGGGTCTGGCCCATGCGCAGGGTCAGGCCTTTCTGGAAGGCGGCGCCGAACGGCAGGAAGGCGGGGATGCCGCCGTACACGCCTGGGATCGAAACGATCCCGCCCGGTTGGCAGGCCATGATCGCCTCCCGCAGGGCGATCGGCCGCTCGGTCTCGAATTTCATCGCCGTCAGCGCCCGGTCGAACAGGGTGTGCAGCACATCCCCGCCATCGGCCTCGATGCCGACGGCGTCGATGCACTTCTCCGGCCCCTGGCCGCCGGTCAGCTCCTTCAGGGCCTCGAGGACGTTCTCCTTCGAGTAGTCGATCACGTCCGTCGCGCCGGCCCGGCGGGCCATGGCCATCCGCTCCGGCTGCTTCTCGATGGCGATGATCTTCTCGGCGCCCCGGATTCTGGCGCTCTGGATCGCGAACAGGCCCACGGGTCCCGCGCCCCAGACGGCGACCGTGTCGCCGGGCTTGATCTCCGCCTGCGCCGCCGCCTGCCAGCCAGTGGGCAGGATGTCGCCGAGGAACAGCACCTGCTCGTCCGAGACGTCCTTCGGCACGACGATGGGACCGTTGTCGGCATAAGGCACGCGGACGAACTCGGCCTGGCCGCCGGCGTAGCCGCCGGTGATCGCCGAGTACCCGAACAGGCCCGCGGTCGTGTAGCCGTAGAATTTCGCCGCCAGCTCGGCGTTGCGGTTGGAGTTCTGGCAGACCGAGTAGTTGCCCCGCGCGCACTGCTCGCACTCGCCGCACCAGATGGTGAAGGGCACGACGACCTTGTCGCCGATCTTCAGCCGCACGACTTGGCTGCCGATCTCCACCACCTCGCCCATGAACTCGTGGCCGAGCACGTCGCCCTTGCACATGGAGGGGATGAAGCCGTTCATCAGGTGCAGGTCCGAGCCGCAGATGGCGCAGCTGGTGACCTTGATGATCGCGTCCCGCGCTTCTTCGATCTCGGGTTCAGGCACTTCCTCGCAGCGGATGTCCTTCTTGCCTTGCCAGGTGATGGCCCGCATCACGCCGCCTCCTTCAGATACTTCTGCCCGCTCGAGGAATTCTTCAGCCGCGCCAGCCGGCCGCTGGCGATGGCGTCGATGGCGGTAACGCCGGCCACGGCGGCGGTCGCGGCCATGGCCGTCTTCCGCTTCGGATTGTCGTACCGCATCGCGACCGCCAGCGCCGCCAGGTCCAGCGCGTCCCCGCCGACCCGGGCCATCAGCCACTGCGGATTGGCGGGCGCGGACAGCACGCCGACGCCGGTGGCGATCTCCCGCGCCCCGAAGGCGCGGATCAGCCAGGCGGCGGCCGGCGGCAGGCCGAGCGCTCGGGCTATGGGGCCGGCCGCGGCGATCTCACTGACGCCGAGGGCGATGCTAAACCAGCCCAGTCCGCCGGAGACGAGGGGCGTGACGGCCGGCTTGGCCCTCACCCGGTCGAGATGAACTTTCATGCGCATCGGGCTCCTTTGGGGGGCTCAACCTGCAGATCGGCGGGGCCGTTCCGCCGGACGGCGGATTTGGTGAGTCGCGTCTGCATCCGCGGCTGCGTCCGCTCCGTAGCTCGTCTGGAGGCGCCGGCGGCCGGGATGGCCGAGCGGGCGGCCTTCTCAACGAAAGGACGGAAACGCCATGGCTTTCGGCAGCGAATCCAAGTTCGGCTTCGGCTCGGGCGACAGCTTTTTCTCAACCCTGCAGGACGCGCCCTTCCGACAGGCCGACAAATTCTTCCGCGCGAAGATCGACGACCTGAACGGTTCGGGGGTCGAGGGGGAGGTGCTGGCGTTCTTCGACGACGACACCGACAAGCTGACGCTGATCGTCACCGCCGATGGGCTGGAAGAAAATCAGGTGCACCTGATGCACGTGCACGGTTTCACCGACGGGCGGGACGCTAGGATCCCGGACCTGAGGGACGACACCGACAAGGACGGCTACATCGAGCTGCTTGAAGGGGTGCCGGACTATGGCGGCATCCTGCTGAACGTGAAGCTGAACCACGCCGACGGCAGCGGCGGCGACAACGGGCACAGCCACGAAGGCGACTTCGCAGGTTTCCCGCTCGCCCCAGACGGCGAAATCCGGTTCATGGAAACCTTCCAGCTGCCTGCCGATATGCTGAACGCGCAGGCGAACCTTCAGAACTATCACTTCGTCATCCACGGCATGTCCACGCCCGCCAGCGACGGCGTCGGCACCGGAGGTGAGGTGAACGGGACGGCGGGCTACAAGCTGGTCCTGCCGGTGGCGATCGGGGACTTCGAGCAGATCTCCCGAGGTGAAGCTTTCCGGGAATTCGCGCAGGCGAAGGGTGACGCCCTGCGCGAGGCTATTCAGGACAGAGCCGACGTGTTCGTCAGCAAACTGACGTCTCATCTGAGTTCGAGCTTCGACTCGTTCTTCTGATGGGCGGGCCCGGGCGCCGTCAGCCCCGGCGCCCGGGCTTCGCTCCGCCGTGTGAGCTTCTGAGTCGCTTTCCGACAGAGGCGCGCACGGTGTACTGCAAAGCCTGAACTCGAGCGCATCACAGGCTTTGCATGACCGACCTCACCCGCCGCTCCGCCCTGGCGCTCGCCGCCGCGGCGGCCCTGGTCCCCGCCCTGGCCCGCGCGCAGGAGCGCGAGCCGGTGGTCTGGGACCTCACCGAGCTCTACCCGACCCTGGCGGCCTGGGAGGCGGAGAAGAACGCCATCGTCGCCCCCTGCCGGGGCTCTCGGCCCACAAGGGCAAGCTCGGCGAGAGCGCCGCCTCGTTGCGCGCGGCCCTGCAGGCGGTTTCGGACCTGAACCGGCGGCTCAACCGGATGTTCGTTTACGCCGGCCTCAAGGCGGACGAGAACCTGCAGATCGCCGCCGACCAGGAACGGCGCCAGCAGGCGACCGCCGTCTACGCCCAGTTCGCCGAAGCCGTCGCCTGGATGGAGCCGGAGCTGCTGACCGTCGGCCAGGAGAAGGTGATGGGCTTCGTGGCCGCCGAGCCCGGCCTGAAGAATTTCCGATTCCAGCTCACCGACCTGTTCCGCCGCGCGCCGCACATCTTGACGCCGGAAGGCGAGAAGGTGCTGGCCCTGGCCATCGACCCGATCTCCGGCGTGAACGAGATCCGCAACCAGCTGGTGCTGTCCGACATCCCCTGGCCGGAGATCACCCTCCAGGGCCGCGGCAAGATCCGGCTCGACAACCAGGGCTACACCATCGCCCGCCAGTCTCCGATCCGGGCGGAGCGCAAGCAGGTGTTCGACCTGATGTTCGGGACCTACAAGGCCTACGGCAGCACCTTGGGCGCCAACCTCTCGACCCAGATCCGCGCCGACATCTTCCAAGCCAAGGCCCGCAACTACGGCTCGGCCCTCGAGGCGGCGCTCGGCCCGCCCAACATCCCGACCAGCGTCTACCGGACCCTGGTCGCCGAGGCGAACCGCGGGTTGCCGGTGCTGCACCGCTACTTCGATATCCGCCGCCGGCTGCTCGGCCTGCCGGACATGCACTACTACGACATCTATCCGCCCACCACGAAGCTGGACCGGGTGTTCACCCTGGAGGAGTCGCGCAAGCTGACCCTGGAGGCGGTGAAGCCGCTGGGGTCCGAGTACGTCCAGGAACTCTCCCGCGGAACCGCCGCCCGCTGGACCCACGCCTATCCCCAAAAGGGCAAGCGCTCCGGCGCCTATGTCAACGGCGGCGCCTACGACGTCCACCCGTACGTGCTGCTCAACCACACCGACGACTACGAGGGCCTGACCACCTACGCCCACGAGTGGGGCCACGCGATCCACACGGTGCTGTCCAACAAAAACCAGCCCTACGAGACCGCCAACTACCCCACCTTCACGGCCGAGGTCGCCTCGACGGTCAACGAGGCGCTGCTGTTCGATCTGATGTTCAAGCAGGCCAAGTCGAACGCCGAGAAGCTCTACTACCTCGACAAGCTGTGCGAGACCTTCCGCGGCACCTTCTACCGCCAGACCATGTTCGCCGAGTTCGAGCTGGCCATCCACGAGTCGGCCGAAACGGGCGAGGCGCTCTCGGGCGAGCGGCTCACGGCCATGTACCTGGACCTGCTCAAGAAATACCACGGCCCCAACGTGGTCATCGACCCGGCCTACGCGACCGAGTGGGCCTACATCCAACACTTCTACTTCAACTTCTACGTCTTCCAGTACGCCACCAGCGTCACCGCGGCGACCTACTTCGCCGAGCAGATCCGCACGGTCGGCGCCAAGGCGGCCCAGGCCTACCTCGGCGTCCTGAAGGCCGGCGGCTCCGACTACGGTTACGAGGTCCTCAAGCGCAACGGCGCCGACCTGGCGACCCCGGCCCCCTACCAGGCCCTGGTCTCGCGGTTCGCCAAGACCCTGGACCAGATGGAAGCGCTGATGGCCTGACGCGTGACTGGTTGCGCGAAGCACTACCTGTCACCCACCCCGGGGATGGTGACAGGTAGCGCCGCGGGCGGCGCAACCAGTCACCGCCGGCCTCAGCCGGCCACCAGCTCGCCGGCCAAGGCCTGCTCGATCAGCGCCACGGTCCGCTCGATCCCGAAGATCGCCACGAAGGAGCCGAAGCGCGGGCCCTGGCTCTGGCCGAGGAGCACCTCGTAGAGGGCCTGGAACCAGGCGCGCAGGGGCTCGAAGCCGGCGGTCTTGCCGGCCTCGTAGACCTCGTTCTGGATCGCTTCCGCGTCCTGGCAGCCGGCGGGCAGGGCCTTCAGCCGCCGGACCAGGTCCTGCATGGCGGCGCGTTCCTGCTCGGTCGGACCGCGGAACCTCTTCGCCGGCCGGACGAAGTCCTCGTAGTAGTTGATGGCGTAGCCGGCCAGGCGGTCGAGCAGCGGCTCACTCTGCGGGGTGGCCCCCGGCAGGTAGCGCGACAGGAAGCCCCAGAGGATCTCCTTGGTGGAGGCGTCGCCGGCGCTGACCAGGTTGAGCAGCAGCGAGAAGGACACGGGCGAACCCTTGTCCGGCGGGTTCCCGCGGTGGACGTGCCAGGCCGGGTTGTCGATCTGGGCCGAGTTGTCGCCTTCGGCGCGCTTGCGGATCAGCGCGTCGAGCTGCTGCAGATATTCGTCGGCCGCCTTGGGGATGACGTCGAAGTAAAGCCGCTTGGCGGACTTCGGCGACTGGTACAGGTAGTAAGCCAGGCTCTCGGGCGCGCCGTAGCGCAGCCACTCCTCCATGGTCAGCCCGTTGCCCTTGGACTTGGAGATCTTCTGGTTATTTTCGTCCATGAAGAGCTCGAAGTGGAAAGTCTCCGGCGGGACGCCGCCGAGAACCTTGCACACCTGGGTGGACACCTTGACCGAGTCGATCAGGTCCTTGCCGCTCATCTCATAGTCAACTTCGAGTGCGGTCCATCGCAGCGCCCAGTCCGGCCGCCACTGCATCTTCACGCCCCCGCCGGTGACCGGGACCTCGGTGAGTTCGCCGTCCTCGTCGCGGAACACGATGGTGCCGCGCTCGAGATGGCGCTCCAGCGTCGGGACCTGCAGCACCCGCCCGGTCTTGGGGCTGATCGGCAGGAAGGGCGAATAGGTCGCCCGCCGCTCCTCGCCGAGAGTCGGCAGCATGATCTTCTGAATGTCGTCGAACCGCTCCAGCGCCCGAAGCAGCACCGGATCGAACCGGCCGGAGGTGTAGCACTCCGTGGCCGACATGAACTCGTATTCGAAGCCAAAGCTGTCGAGGAAGGCGAGCAGCCGGGCGTTGTTGTGGGCGCCGAAGCTCTCGTGCTCACCGAACGGGTCTCGCACCCGGGTCACCGGCTTGTTCAGATCCTGCTCCAGGAGGTGCGGGTTCGGCACGTTGCCTGGAACCTTCCTCAGCCCGTCCATGTCGTCGGAGAACACGATGAGCCGCGTCGGGATCGCGTCCTCCGTCAGCGCCCGAAAGGCGGTGCGCACTGTGGATGGGCGCGAGACCTCGAGGAAGGTGCCCAGGTGCGGAAGGCCCGAGGCGCCGTAGCCGCATTGCAGCACGACCGGCCTGGCGAGCGCCGGGAAAGTCCTCACCGCCTCGTAGGCCTTGCCCTCGTTGATCAGGCTGGCGGCCAGGTCGCGCTCGGCGTCCGAGAGGCGCAGGCGCAGGATGCGGGCGAGCAGGCTGCGCGCTTCGGCGAAGGGCCAACTCTTGGCCTCGCGGGCCTGATGGGAAAGTCCCTGAAGCATGGGCGGCGAGTAGCGTCATCGCCGTGGCTTCACAAGCGGAACCAACGGCGGCGCTTCGCGTCATTCGCAGCGGAGCTTGCCTGGGATCACCTCATGAACCGCCTTCTCATCGCCAAGCGCGCCCTGGGCGTCCTTTCGATCGGCATTGGCCTGGCCGCCTGCGTTGCGCCCCAGCGGCTGGCGCGGATGATCGGCCTGGACGCCGATCCGGGGATGATGAGCGCCTTCGGGGCCCGCGAGATCGCCGCCGGCTCCGGCCTGCTCTCGCCGGTCGAGCCCGGCCCGTGGCTGTGGATGCGCGTCGGCGGCGACGTCATGGACCTGGCCGCCCTCGGCGGGGCGGTGAAGCGCGACAATCCCCGCCGGGCGGTGGCCGCCGCCGTCGCGGCGGTCGTCGGCGTGATCACCATCATCGACCTGGCGCTCGCCGCCCGCTCGATGATCAACAAGCGCGAGAACGAAGCGGCGGCGGCGTAACGCTCTAGGTTTCACTCACCAGGAAGTGCCCGCGCAACGCGGCCACCGGATTCTGCCGCTCCTCCTGCCAGGCTTCGACGTGGACGTTGGCGACGCGTCGGCCGACTTTGCGCACGTCGGCCCGGGCGTAGGTGGTCAGCGCCCGCGCGGGGCGCAGGTATTCGATGGTGATGTCGATGGTCTTGGCCGGCCGGGACGTCTTCTGCGCCAGGGCGAGCTGGGCAAGCGCCGTCATCTCCATCATCGCCCCGACCACGCCGCCGTGCAGCGCCGGAAGAAAGGTGTTGCCGACGATATGCGGCGCGAACGGCAGGATGGCCGTCATCTCGTCGCCCGCCAGTTCCGCCCGCAAACCGATGAACCGGGCGTAGGGCGTCCGCGTCAGGTAGGCCTGCAGCCGCTCGGCCGCCGCTTCGCTCACGCCGGCGCTCCCGACAGCATGAAGGCCGCCTGGGCGGTGGCCACTGGATCGTCCGGCGTGACGTC
Organism: Phenylobacterium sp.; assembly: GCF_036263695.1. Lineage (GTDB taxonomy): Bacteria > Pseudomonadota > Alphaproteobacteria > Caulobacterales > Caulobacteraceae > Phenylobacterium. Next base: position 5,657 of record NZ_DATAGM010000371.1, on the reverse strand, counting down.
CCAGGCCTGCGCCCGCACGAAGGCCACCGAGCGGGTCAGCTTGTAACAGTGGGCCTCGGCGGTGATCCCGGCCCGCGGCTCGGCGGGGCGCAGGTAGTCGATCCGCAGGTCAAGCGTGGCGGTCATCGAGGTGTCGCCGCGCGCGGCCTTGATCGCCAAGCCGCAGCAGTGGTCGAGCAGGGCGGTCACGACGCCGCCGGCGATCACCCCGGTCTCAGCGTCCCCGACCAGGTCCTCGCGCCAGGGCACCCGCAGCGAGCCGCAGTCGTCGCTGACCGAGACCACCTCCATGCCCAGCGCCGCCCCATGGGGCACGTTGCGGATCATGTGCTCGGCGATGGCGGCGGCGGGAAGCTGTGGGGTGGCGGCCATGTGACGGCTTAAGGCCGGGCTGCTGGGCGCGTCAACGCAGACCCCGCGTCATCTGCGTAGGGAAAGCCCCCTCTCCGCCCCTGGAGAGGGGGTCCCTCGGGCGGGAGCCCCCCAGCCCCAAACCGCTAGCGGCGCGCCAGCTGGATCGTGCTCTCGCCCCGGTGGAGGGCGGTGACGCTCGGAGCGTCCAGCTGGGCCACGGCCTTGTCGACCATCTCGCCCCGGCAGGCGCGGACCGCCATCTGCACCCGCATCGACCGGTCGCCGTCGCCGCCGCAGAAGCGGTCGGCGGCCAGGCGGATGCGGCGCAGCGCCGACTGGGCGCCCGGCTCGGTGGCGATGTTCAGGTCGCCCAGCCGGACGACCATGGACTCCTCGGCGGCCTTGGCCAGGTTCGGCGCCAGCAGCAGGACGGCCGAGGTGATCACGATGATGCGCTTCATTGCCTTCTCTCCCTTTTCCTGCGCCGTCTTCTCGTGGGGCGGCGCGATGTCAGGGGTGTAGGGCGGCGGGGGGAATGCGTGCAGGTGCAGCGTCATGGCGTCGGCCTGCGCACGGCGCCGCCGCGATTTGCGTCCCTTGCCTGCAACGGTTGCGCAGCGCCGCGGAACCGTTGCGCGGCGTGTGCGCGTTCTGCGCCAGAGCGGCGCTGACGTCCGCAGGAGATGATACTGTGATGAAGATGGTTCTGATCGGTGCGGCCGCGGCGCTGGGCCTCGCGGCGTGCACACCTGGCAGCAGCGAAGGCGAGCCTCAGGGCTCGAAGGTCGGCGCGGCGATGCCGGACACCAGTGCGCCGCGCGACGCCAATGCTGCGATGACCGCGCCGGACGCCGGAGCGACAGGAATAGTTCCTGCCGATGGATCGCAGCCGGCGGTGGCGCCGACGCCCCAGGTGGGCAGCGCAGGCGGCTCGCCGGGAGCCGTTGATGCTACGCCGTCCACGCCTGCGCCCGCTCCGGCCCAGTAGCTCAAACGGCCACCAGGGCGCCGGTGGCGATGGCCATGACGACCGCCACGAGGGGCGTCAGGGCGAGGGCGATGTTGGCCAGGCCGGCGAGGGGAAAAGCAGTATTCGTCATATGGAACTCTCCGCGATCTCTTTCGCGACGCGATGTTGCGTCCGTCTGGGTGGCGGTATAGTTCGACAGGATGGTGAATACCCGTTAAGTCTGGTTCATGACCGCGAATTCACAACCTGAACACTTGGTAATGCGGGCCAGTCTCGCCTTTGCGCCGTGATCCGGCCCCAGGATCTGCTCTGTCCGAAACCTGAGGGGCTCTACTGCGCCCCTGGCGACTTCTACATCGACCCGGTCCGGCCGGTGGCCCGGGCGGTCATCACCCACGGCCATTCCGACCACGCCCGCGCGGGCCACGGCTCCGTGCTGGCGACGCCCGAGACCCTCGACATCATGGCCGAGCGCTACGGCGAGGGCTTCGCCGAATCCCGGCAGGCCGCTCCGTACGGCGAGGCGGTGGCCCGCGACGACGTGGAGGTGACCCTGGTCCCGGCCGGCCACGTGCTCGGCTCGGCCCAGGCGGTGGTGCGCTGGAAGGGGCTGACTATGGTCGTGTCCGGCGACTACAAGCGCCGCCGCGATCCGACGTGCGCGGCCTTCGAGCCGGTCCCGTGCGACGTTTTCATCTCGGAGGCGACCTTCGGCCTGCCGGTCTTCCGCCACCCGGACGATGCGGAGGAGATCCGCCGGTTGCTGCGTTCGGTGCGCCAGTTCCCCGAGCGCAGCCACATCGTCGGCGCCTACGCCCTCGGCAAGGCCCAACGGATCATCGCGCTGCTGCGCGAGGCGGGCTGGGAGGCGCCCATCTATGTCCACGGCGCCCTGGAGCGGCTCAACCGCCTCTACCAGGACCAGGGGGTCGACCTCGGCCCGTTGGAGCCGGCCACCACCGGCGCCAAGAAGGCCGACTTCGCCGGCCAGATCATCGTCGCCCCGCCCGGCGCCCTGGCCGACCGCTGGAGCCGCCGCTTCCCCGACCCCGTCGCCGCCTTCGCCTCCGGCTGGATGCGGGTCCGCGCCCGCGCGCGCCAGCGCGGCGTCGAGCTGCCGCTGGTCATCTCCGACCACGCCGACTGGGACGAGCTCACTGCGACGATTGACGAAATCCGCCCGGGCGAGCTGTGGATCACCCACGGCCGCGAGGAAGCCCTCGCCCGCTGGGCCGAACTGCACGGCGTGCCCGCCCGCGCCCTGGCGCTGGTCGGCTACGAGGAAGAAGACGACGATTGAGCACCAAACGTCATCCCGGAGAGCCGCGAAGCGGCCTCATCCGGGACCCAGAGCGCGCGGCCCCTGGGTCCCGGCTCCTCGCTACGCTGCGGCCGGGATGACGGTAAGGTAAGGACATGCGCGCCTTCGCCGACCTGCTCGACCGCCTGTCGCTGACGGGCTCGCGCAACGCCAAGCTGACCCTGGTGCGGGACTATCTGGCGGCGACGCCCGATCCTGACCGCGGGTGGGGGCTGGCGGCGCTGACGGGCGAGCTGGTGTTCCACGCCGCCAAGCCGGCCTTCATCCGCAAGGCGGTGGAGGAGCGGATGGACCCGATCCTGTTCCGCTGGTCCTACGACTATGTGGGCGACCTCGCCGAAACCGTCGCCCTGGTCTGGCCGCAGCGGCCGGGCGCCAACCGCGAGCCGGAGCTGTCGGAGGTGGTCGAGGCGCTGCGCTCGGCTTCACGGGCCGAGGTCCAGCGGCTGATCGAGGGCTGGCTGGACGCGCTGGAGCCCACCTCCCGCTGGGCGCTGCTGAAGCTGATGACCGGCGAGCTGCGGGTCGGCTTCTCGGCGCGCCTGGCCAAGCAGGCCGCGGCGGACCTGGGGCCTGTGCCCGTCTCCGAGGTCGAGGAGGTCTGGCACGCCCTGCACCCCCCGTACGAGGATCTGTTCGCTTGGCTGGAGGGCCGCTCGGACCGGCCAAGCGCCATCTCGCCCGGGCGCTTCCGGCCGGTGATGCTGGCCCAGGCGATCGACGAGGAAGTCGACTTCGGCAAGCTCGATGCAGCCGACTACGCGGCCGAGTGGAAATGGGACGGCATCCGCGTGCAGGCGGTCTCCGAGGCCGGCATCCGCAGGCTCTACACCCGCACCGGCGACGACATCTCCCGCACCTTCCCAGACGTGCTGGAGAGCCTGAACTACGAGGGCGTGCTGGACGGCGAGCTGCTGGTGGTGCGGGACGGCAAGGTCGCCCCCTTCGCCGACCTGCAGCAGCGGCTGAACCGCAAGAGCGTCGACGGCAAGCTGATGGCGGCCTACCCCGCCGCGATCCGCGCCTACGACCTGCTTGCCGACGGCGCCGACGACGTGCGGCCGCTGCCGTTCGGCGAGCGGCGCAAGCGGCTGGAGGCGTTCGTTGGCCGGCTCGGCTCAGCGCGCATCGACCTGTCGCCCCTGCAGCCCTTCGAGACCTGGGGCGAACTCGCCGACCTGCGCGCCAGCCCCCCGCCGGGCGATCCGGAGATCGCCGAGGGGCTGATGCTCAAGCGCTGGGATTCCATCTATGAGGCCGGGCGGCCGAAGGGCCCCTGGTTCAAGTGGAAGCGGGACCCGTTCCTGATCGACGCGGTGCTGATGTACGCACAGCGCGGCCACGGAAAGCGGTCCAGCTACTACTCCGACTACACCTTCGGCGTCTGGTGCGAGGGGCCGGACGGGGGCCGCATGCTGACCCCCGTGGGCAAGGCCTACTTCGGCTTCACCGACCAGGAGCTGCTGCAGCTCGACAAGTTCGTCCGCGACAACACCACCGAGCGCTTTGGGCCGGTCCGCGCCGTGAAAGCCGAGCCCCACGCCGGCCTCGTCCTCGAGGTGGCCTTTGAAGGCCTGCAGCGCTCCACCCGCCACAAGAGCGGCGTCGCCATGCGATTTCCCAGGATCAGCCGCATCCGCTGGGACAAACCGCCCGGCGAGGCGGACGAGCTTTCCACGCTGGAGCGGATGCTCGAGAGGTTGGAGGCTCGTTGACCAAGCCTCCTCTCCCCCGACCCGAAGGGCGAGGGGAGAGGATTGAGGAGAGGGGTGGAGCGGCCTCGCCGCTGCGCGGGCGTCCGATCGACCTGCCGCAAGGTTCGACCATCCGGTGCGGGTTCGGCCGCCGCTCCGCCCCTCTCCCAACCCTCTCCCCTCGGGCTGCGCCTCGGGGGAGAGGAGGCGCTAGCTGATCTCGCCTTCCAGAAACGCCCACAGATCCCCGCCCTCGAACTTCAGCCCCCGCACACCGGCCCGGCGGGCCGCCTCCACGTCGGCGTCCTTGTCGCCGACCATCAGCGAGCGGGCGACGTCGACGGGAAAGTCCTCCATGGCCTGCAGCAGCATGCCCGGGTTGGGCTTCCGCAGCGGCGGGTCGGGGTGGCGGTAGGCCTCCACCTTGGCCTCCGGGTGGTGCGGACAGTGGTAGATGGCGTCGATGCGGGCGCCCTCTTCGGCGAGGGCGGCGGCCATCTTCTCGTGCAGGGCGACCATGTCGGCTTCGGTGTAGTAGCCGCGGCCGATGCCCGACTGGTTGGTCACCACGATCACCAGCCAGCCGGCCTCGTTCGCCGCGCGCACGGCCCGCGCCGCGCCGGGGATGAAGCGGAAGTCCTCCCAGCGGCTGACGTAGCCCAGGTCCTCGTTGAGGACGCCGTCGCGGTCGAGGAACAGGGTGGGGCGGAGCTGATCGGTCACGGCGCCTGTATAAGCAGAATCGCGGGGCCATTTCGCCGCCCGGAATGCGCCGCTATGGTCGGCGCGGTTCCGTAAAGCGTCAGGAGAGGCCTTTGGCTCCCCGTTCCACCCCCGTGCTCGAGCTGAAGGACCTGAAGGTCGACTTCAAGACCCATGACGGCGTCGTCAACGCCGTCCGCGGGGTGTCCCTGCAGGTCGGGCGCGGCGAGACCCTGGGCGTGGTGGGCGAGAGCGGGTCCGGCAAGAGTCAGACCTTCATGGCGGTGATGGGCCTGCTGGCCCAGAACGGTCGCGCCTCCGGCTCGGCGACCTTCCAGGGCAAGGAGCTGCTGGCGCTGAAGCCCACCGAGCTGAACAAGATCCGCGGCTCGAAGATGACCATGATCTTCCAGGACCCGCTGACTGCGCTCACGCCGCACGTGCGGATCAGCGAGCAGATCGCCGAGCCGCTGCGGCTGCACCTGGGCCTCTCCGGCGCCGACGCGGAGAAGCGGGCCCGGGAATGGCTGGAGCATGTCCGCATCCCCGAGGCCGCCCGGCGCATGCGCCAGTATCCGCACGAACTTTCCGGCGGCATGCGCCAGCGGGTGATGAT
>NZ_DATAGM010000370.1:0-6641 GCF_036263695.1 Phenylobacterium sp. | reverse complement strand
GCCCTCGACCGCTTCTGCCAAATCCTCGGCAGCGTGGCCGGCGACCTGGCGCTGACCTACGGGGCCCGCGGCGGCGTCTATGTCTCCGGCGGCATCGCTCCCCGCCTGCTCGACCGCATCTCGGCCGGCGGCTTCCGCGCGCGGTTCGAGGACAAGGGGCGCTTAACGGAGTACGTTAAGGCCATACCCACCTTCATCATGGTCCATCCGTATGCGGCGCTGGTCGGCGCGGCGCGTGAGCTGGAGCAGCTGGAAAGAGGCGGCTTTTGAAGATCGAAGAGGTCCTGGCGCTCGCGCCCGTGGTGCCCGTGCTGACCATCGAGGAGGCCGACCACGCCGTTCCGCTGGCTCAGGCCCTGGTCGCCGGCGGCCTTTACGCGCTGGAGGTCACGTTGCGCACCCCCGCAGCGCTGGAGTCCATCCGCCGCATCGCCCGTGAAGTGAAGGACGCCGTCCCCGGTGTCGGCACCGTCACCAGCCGCGAGCAGCGCAAGGCCGCCGCCGACGCCGGCGCGAAGTTCGCCGTCAGCCCCGGGCTGATCGACGGCGAAGGGCCGGAAGGCCCCATCCCCCTGCTGCCGGGCGTCGCCACCGCCACCGAGCTGATGTGGGGCCTGAAGCACGGCTTTGGCCATTTCAAGCTGTTCCCGGCCAACATCGTCGGCGGGATCGACGCCCTGAAGGCGTTCAGCGGGCCGTTCCCGGACGCGAAGTTCTGCCCCACCGGCGGCGTCGACGCCAAGAACGCGGCCGACTACCTCGCCCTCCCCAACGTCGCCTGCGTCGGGGGCAGCTGGGTGGCGCCCGCCGATGCGGTCCGCGCCGGCGACTGGACCCGCATTACCGAACTGGCGAAGACGGCTTCGGGCCTCAAGGCGAAGGCGGCCTGATTGCTCTTTGACCTCTCCCGATTGCGGGAGAGGGTAGGGTGAGGGCCGAGCCGGCGCAGCCGGCGAGCACAAGCAGCGCAGCGCCTGCGGAGAGTCCCCCCTCACCCAATCCTCTCCCCCTGCGAGAGGGGGAGAGGTCTAGACGCTCACCGCCCCGCGAAATTCCCCACGCGCCGTTCGTTCACCGATCGCACGCCTTCGGCGAAGTCCTCGGTCTTGCGAAGCCAGGCCTGTTCCACGAACTCCCGGTTGGTCGCCTCGCGCACCGCCTTGGAAAGCTCGCCGCGCAGGGTCTTGCGGGTGGCGACGACGGCCAGCGGGGCATTCTCGGCGATCTCGCGGGCCAGCGCGAAGGCCGCGTCCCGCAGCTCCCCCAGCGCGACCAACTGGTCCACCAGGCCCCAGGCCAGGGCCTCGTCCGGCTTCACCCGGCGGCTGGTCAGGAACATCAGGCTCGCGCGGTTGGGGCCGATCAGGCGCGGCAGGGTGTGTGTGAGGCCGAAGCCCGGATGGAACCCCAGCCGGGTGAAGTTTGCCGCAAACCGCGCCTCGTGCGCGGCCACCCGGAAGTCGCCGACCAGCGCCAGGCCCAGGCCCGCGCCGACCGCCGCGCCCTGCACCGCGATCACGATGGGTTTTTCGATCGCGTACAGTCGCACCGCCTCGTCGTAGAGCGGGTTGCCCGTCTCATTCTCGATGCCGTGGTCGCCGTCTCGGGCCACCAGGTCGGCGCCGGCGCAGAACGCCTTGCCCTCGGTGCGCAGGACCGTCGCGCGGCAGCCGGGATCCTTGTCCAGATCCTCCAGCGCGTCGGCCAGCTCGTGCATCAGGGTGACCGAGACGTGGTTGTTGGGCGGCCGGTCGATGACCACCTCGGCGATATGGCCGGGGTGCAGGCTGACCGTGAGGTTCTCGCCGTATCTGTCCTTCATCGCCGCGTCCCCAAGAGGTTGCGCCCCACCACCCATTTGTGGACCTCGGTGGGGCCGTCGTAGATGCGCATGGTGCGCAGCTTGGTGCTCATCAGCTGCAGCGGCAGCTCCTTGGTCATGCCCATGGCGCCGAACATCTGCATCGCGTGGTCGACCACCTCGTAGGCCATCTCGGTCGCGAAGGCCTTGATCATCGAGATCTCGTTGCGCACGTCCTGGCCCCGGTCGAGCTTCCAGGCGCAGTGGTAGGTCATCAGCCGCGCGGCATGGATCTGGGTCGCCGCATCCGACACCCACCACTGGATCGCCTGCCGCTCGGAGAGGGGCACGCCGAAGGTTTTCCGCTGCGGCGCGTACTCGATCATCATGTCCAGCGCCCGCTGGGCCATGCCGATCGACCAGGAGGCCATCTCGATGCGCCGCGTGCCTAGCCGGATCTGCATGGGCGCAAATCCCGCGCCCTCCTGCCCCAGCAGCTTCCAGCCCTCGACCCGGCAGTCCTCCAGCGCCACCTCGTAGGTCGCCGCGCCGCCCACCATCGGGATGCGGCGCAGCACCTTGAACCCCGGGTTGTCGCGGTCGACGAGGAAGGCGCTGATCTCCGGCCTTGCGCCCTCCTTCCTGTTGGTGATCGCCATCAGGATGGTGAAGTCGGCCTCGGCCGCCCGGCTGATCCAGATCTTGCGGCCGTTGATCACCCAGTCGTCGCCGTCGCGCACCGCACGGGTGCTCATGCTCATCGGATCGCCGCCTGCCCCCGGCTCGGAGATGCCGATGGCCGATATGGTCTCGCCGCGGACGTAGGGGGCCAGATAGGCCTCCCGCTGCCGATCGGTGACGGTGGCCATCATCATCCGAAGGTTCGGGCTGTCCGGCGGCAGGGTGTAGGGGGTGACCGACTTCCCCAGCTCCTCGTTGACGCCGACCATGGCCACCGCCGGCAGGTCCGAGCCGCCGATGTCCTCGGGCGCGTCCAGGCCCCAGAGGCCGAGCTCTCGCGAGACCTCGTCCAGCCGTTTGCGCTCGGCTTCGCTCAAGGCGAGGCCGCCGCCGGTCGCCTCACGCTCCAGGACCTTGGGTTCGAGCGGCGTCAGCTCGTCGCGGACGAACCGCGCCACCAAGTCCTTGAGCATCCGGTGTTCTTCGGAAAGCTCGAAGTCCATGCACCCTCCCGTTTGCGGCTTGAGCCGGTCTTTCTGTCATCGTAGCCATGACGAGCGCCGGCGCCAGACCGGTCGGTACAATGGGAGGGAGTAAGTGGTCGCGAAGAAGGAATTGGCCAATGAGGCCACAGGCCCACTGAAGGGCGTCCGTATCCTGGACATGACCAGCGTCGTGTTCGGGGCCTATGCGACCCAGATGCTCGCCGACCAGGGCGCCGAGGTGATCAAGCTGGAGGACCCGGGCTCTTCCCGCGGCGACGGCGGGGACATCATGCGCTGGGCCGGGCACGTGCCGGGCGAGGCGCCGCGGGACATGGGCCCGATCTTCCTGACCATCAACCGCAACAAGCGGTCGGTCTTCCTGGACCTGCGCGATCCCAAGGCGGTGTCCAAGATCAAGCGGCTGGTGAAGAGCTGCGACGTGGTCGCCGCCTCGGTCCGCTACAAGGGACTGCAGCGGCTGGGCCTCGACTACGACAGCGTGAAGGCGATCAAGCCGGACATCGTCTACGTCCACGCGGCCGGCTACGGCTCCGACGGGCCCTATGCCGGCGAGCCGGCATACGACGACCTGATCCAGACCGCCTCCGGCATGGCGGACTTGCTGAACCGCACCGACGGCAACCCGGAGCCTCGCATCCTGCCGAGCCTGATCGCCGACAAGGTCTCGGGCCTGTTCATGGCCCAGGCGGTGACAGCGGCCCTGTTCCACAAGCAGCGCACCGGCGAGGGCCAGTTCGTCGAGGTGCCGATGATGGAGTGCGTCACCAGCTTCAACCTTGTGGAGCACTACTACGACCACGTGTTCGAGCCGCCGATCGGCCAGTGGGGCTACGTCCGGGTGGTCAATCCCAACCGGCGGCCGTTCAGGACCAAGGACGGCTACATCGGGCTTCTTCCGTATACGGACGCTCAGTGGGACCAGTTCTTTGAGATCGCCGGCTGGGGCGAGACCATCGCCAAGGATCCGCGCTTCGCGGACTGGGCGACGCGGGCCCGTCACACCCGCGAGCTATACGGCCTGGTCGAGACCGTGACGGTGGAGCGGACCACGGACGAATGGCTGACGATGCTCAAGCCGCTCAGCATCCCCGTGCGCAAGCTGAACCGCCTGGACGACCTGGAGGAGGATCCGCACCTTCAGGCAGTGGACTTCTTCCAGCAGTACCTCCACCCGGAGGTGGGCTACTACAAGCAGATGAAGCCGCCGGTGAAGTTCTCCAAGACCCCCTCGAACATCCGCCGGCATCCGCCGAGGCTCGGCGAGCACACCGCCGAAATCCTGGCCGAGATCGAGGCGGAGGCGCCCGCCGCCGAGTGATGCGCATCGCGGTGATCGGGACGTCCGGCTCGGGCAAGTCGACGCTGGCCGAGCGGCTGGCCGGCGCGCTGGGCGTTCCCTTCATCGAGCTCGACGCTATCAATTGGCAGCCGGGCTGGGTGGCCCTGCAGACGAAGGACCGGGCGGAGTTCGTCCGGCGGGTCGAGGCCGCCGTCGCCCAGGAGGCCTGGGCGTTTGCCGGCAACTACAGCTCGGTGCGCGACATCGTCTGGGCCCGAGCCACCAACCTGGTCTGGCTGGATTATCCACGCGCGGTGGTCATGGCGCGGGTGATCCGGCGCTCCATCGCGCGTGCGGCGGGTGGCAAGGAGCTGTGGCCCGGCACCGGAAACCGGGAGACCTGGCGCATGTGGCTCAGCCCCGAGCACCCCATCCGCTGGGCCTGGTCGACCTACCACCGCCGCAGGCGCGAATACGCCAAGCGCATCGGCGATCCGAAGTGGGCGCATCTGAAGGTGCACCGCCTGACCCACCCGCGGCAGGCGGATGAGCTGGTGAGGGAGCTGGCGCAATCCTTCCCTCCCCTGAAGAGGAGGGAAGGGCGCTTGCCGCGCTAGACCGGCCGGAAGACCGGGACGGGCGGGCCGCCGTCGGTCTCCTGGAACTTCACCTTCACCCGCATGCCGATCTTCAGGTCGTCGGGCCCGACGTCCACGAAGTTGGTCAGCACCGCCGGGCCCTCGTCGAGAGTGACGTAGCCGATGGCGTAGGGGCCGGTCGGCGAGCGGCGCATCACCGAGTAGGTGTAGATCACCCCTTCGCCGGGGCTCTCCACCCACTCGGTCTTGTCCGAGAAGCAGAATGGGCACAGGGCTCTGGGGTACCAGTGGGCCTGGTTGCACTCGGTGCACGTCTTCAGCAGGAAGCGGCCTTCCTTGGCCGCGTCCCAGAAGGGCTTGCTCTCGACGGTCACCGCCGGGGCGGGGATCTTGCGGCCGAGCTTGGCCGGCCGCTCTTGAGTGGTCGCGTCGGTCATTCCTAAGCCTCCCGTTCCATGATGACGGTCCCCGAGCCGTGGCGGGTGCCGAGCGAGCCGCCCGTGCCGTGGGCGATGGCCAGATCGCAGTTCGGAACCTGGACCTTCGGATGAGCCTCGCCGCGCAGCTGGCGGACCGCCTCGATGACCTTGGTGATGCCGCCCCGGTTGGTGGGGTGGTTGTTGCACAGGCCGCCGCCGTCGGTGTTGAACGGCAGCTTCCCGACGCCGCTGATCAGGTTGCCGTCGGCGACGAACTTGCCGCCCTGGCCCTTCTCGCAGAAGCCCAGGTCCTCGAGCTGCATCAGCACCGTGATGGTGAAGCTGTCGTAGATCGAGGCGTACTTGATGTCGGACGGCTTCACGCCGGCCTCTTCGAAGGCGATCGGGCCGGACCAGACCGCGCCGGAGTGGGTCAGATCCAGGTTGCGCCCGCCCTTCGGGCCCTTGGGCGCCTCGCCGGCGCCGATCACCTTCACCTTTGGGCGGTTCAGGCTCTTGGCGATCTCGGGCGAGGTCATGATCAGCGCGCCGCCGCCGTCGGAGACGACGCAGCAATCCAGTCGGTGCAGCGGGTCGGCGATCATCGGCGAGTTCAGCACGTCCTCGACGGTGACCACGTCACGCAGCATGGCGTGCTCGTTCCACTGGGCGTGGTGGGAGGCGGCGACCTTGATCCAGGCCAGCTGCTCGCTGGTCGTGCCGTACTCGTGCATGTGGCGCATGGCGCACATGCCGTAGGTGTTGTGCGTCGAGCCGCCGTAGATGTTCTCGAAGCCGTTCTCGGGCGCGCCGTCGGTCAGCCCGCCGCCCCCGCCGCCGCCGCCGAAGCGGCCGCCCTGGGCCTGCCTAGGCCGGCCGGCCAGGGTGATCAGGGCCACCTTGCACTTGCCCTCGGCGATCGCCTGGGCCGCGTGATTGACGTGGATCAGGTAGGACGAGCCGCCGGTCTCGGTGGAGTCCATGTGCCGGCAGTTGGTCAGGCCCATGTAGTCGATCATCGACATGCCGCCGAAGCCGGGCGCGTCGCCGGCGCAGAAGTAGCCGTCGATGTCGTCCTTGGTCAGCCCCGCGTCCTCGAGCGCGCCCTTGGCGCATTCGGCGTGGAGCTGCGGCGTGGAATGGTTGGGGGCGTCCCGTAAGGGATGCTCAAAGGCCCCCATGATGTAGGCCTTGCCCTTTATGCTCATGAAATCCCTTCCCTGAATTATCGGCGTCTTTGAATGGCGTACGGCTTAGCCCGTGGGGGGCGGCCGCGAAAGTTCAAATCAAACAGGACTCGTTAGGCCGCCTCGGTCTTCTTGATCCGCGCCTCGCGCAGCGCCGAGCGGCGCACCT
>NZ_DATAGM010000369.1:0-1969 GCF_036263695.1 Phenylobacterium sp. | reverse complement strand
CCGCTGGTCAACGAGGTGGTGATCGGACTGCCTCAGAAGGATCTGTTCAACGCCGCCAAGCCCACGCAGGACTCGGCGCTGGCCGACTACGTCACCAATCCGACCTTGCCGGCCATCCTGAACCTGTTGTTCCGCGGGCCGGTGAACGCGGCGCTGAACGCCAACATCGCCAACCTCGCGCCGTCCAACCTTCCCCGCAACGACCTGGTCGCGGCCTTCCTGACCGGGATTCCGAATCTCAACCGTCAGGCCACCGTCACCGCGTCCGAGATGATGCGCCTCAACACGGCCATCAATCCCACGCCGCGCGAGACCCAGAAGAACCTCGGCGTCGTCGCGGACGACCTGGCCGGCTTCCCGAACGGCCGCCGGCCGGGCGACGACGTGGTGGACATCGAGCTCCGCGTGGCCATGGGGCGGCTTTGCCACCCGGTGCCGATCAACGGAACGCCGACCTCGCTCGGCCTCTGCAATCCGGCCGATGCGCCGGTCGGGACCGTCCCGTTCACCGACGGCGCGCCGATCGACGCACGCGACCTGCAGAACGCCTTCCCCTACCTCAACACGCCGATCCCGGGCTCGCCCCGGACAGCGCGTGAAGCTCGCCGTGGAGGCTGACCGTGCGTATCGACAAAGCTAATCGCCGAGCGCGGCTGCTCGCCGCCCTCACGCTCGTGACGCTCGGGGCCGCCGCCTGCGGCGGTGGAGGTGGAGGGGGCGGTGGCGGCACCGTAACCCCGCCCCCGCCTCCGACCGCGCGGTTCGAAGACCAGTTCGGCGCGGAGTTCGGAGCCGCTTTCCGGGGCGTCAGCGCTTCGGAGCCGGCGAACGTCGCTCCGGGCGCCGTGATCGCCCCGAGCCTCACCGCCGAACCGGTCGCCGTTCCTTAGGGCGCCGCCGGTGGTCGCCTCCAGATCCTGCGTCCCTTGGATCGGCCGCAGCCGCGCCATGCTCGCCGCGCTCGCACTTGCGGGCGTCGGCGGGCCGGCGCTGGCCCAGGTCATCGAGATCGGCGAGGACGGTGCGGCTGTGACCTACGCAGCCCCGGCCGTCTTTACCGACGCGGGAGCTCAGCCCATCGTCCCGCCGGCGGCGCCTACTGCGGTCGTGGCGGCCCGGCCGGAAGTGGCGCGCCTGATCTCCGAGGCGGCCGAGCGCAACGGCCTCAGCGTCGATCTTGTGAACGCCGTCGCCTGGCGGGAGTCGCGGTTCCGGCAGAATGCGGTTTCTCACAAGGACGCGGTCGGCGTGATGCAGCTGACCGCCGGCACCGCTCGCGACCTCGGGGTCGACCGCTACGACCTGGCCCAGAACATCCACGGCGGCGCCAGCTACCTGCGTCAGATGCTCAGCCGATATCGCGGGGACGTGCGCCTGGCGCTGGCCGCCTACAACGCCGGCCCCGGCGCCGTCGACCGCTATCGCGGGGTCCCGCCCTACAGGGAGACCACAGCCTATGTCTCCGCGATCCTCTCGCGGTTGTCGCCGACCGCGGTGACGGCCTCCGTCCTTCCATGAGATTGTCCATGCCAAAGCTACGCGCAATTCCCTTCGCCCTGCCCGCGCTGCTGACGCCGGCGCTGGCCCATGCACAGGCCTACGATCCGGCCGGCTCCAACGTCATCGTCGGGGCGCTCGGCTGGCTGCAGGGCACGCTGCTGGGCACCGTGGCGACCGTCGCCGCGGTGATCGCCATCGCCGCAATCGGCTTCATGATGCTGACCGGGCGGCTGAACTGGCGCTACGGCGGCACCGTCATCCTCGGCTGCTTCGTGCTGTTCGGGGCCTCGGCGATCGTCGCGGGCATCCGCCAGACCGCGACCGGCTTCTAGCCCATGTCCGCGCAGCTCGATCGCGACATGGTCTTCGGCGCGCTGACGCGGCCGCAGATGTTCGCCGGCGTGACCTACAGCTACTTCGTGCTGAACGCCGTCGTCACCGCCGAGCTGTTCCTGATCACCAAGTCGTT
>NZ_DATAGM010000368.1:0-6856 GCF_036263695.1 Phenylobacterium sp. | reverse complement strand
ACTGCGAACTTGACCAGGAGGCCGAGGCCCCGTCGGAGTTGGTCACCTTCTCCACCGCGCGGGCGGCGTCCTCGGCGGCGCGGGCGCGGGCCTCCAGGGTCTCGGGCGAGGGCTCGGCGGGGTCGTAGAGGTCGAGCTCGGGCAGCGGGCCGCGGGCCAGCAGCTCGGGGTCGGCGAGGCCGGCGTAGGGGTCTTCCGGCGCCAGCCTGGCCATCGCCACCGCCCGCTCGACCAGCTTGGTGCGGGCTTCCGCCGAGATGTCGGAGCCGGAGACGGTGGCCTGGCGGCGGCCGACGAAAACCCGAAGGCCCAGGTCGCGGGCCTCCTCACGCTCCACCTCCTCCAACTCGCCGAGCCGGACGGTGATGGAGAGGGCGCTGCGCTCGGCGCTGACCGCCTCCGCCGCATCGGCGCCCGCCTTCAGGGCCTGGGAGATGACGTCGCTCAGCAGGTTCTCGTCCATGCCCGCCATATGGCCGCCATGGCCGGTAGGGGCAAGCTCAGGCGATCGCGTAGACCAGCAGGGTCGAGGCGATGAAGACGTAGGCCAGCCAGGTGACGCTGGCGCCGATCGACCTCGGCCACGAGGTCTCGCCGCTGCGCGACAGGCCCACCGCGTGCACGACGCGCCCGCCGAACAGCATCGCCCCGCCCAGGTGGACGGCCAGTCCCGGCGCGCCCGCCAGCGCCAGGACGCCGAGGCCGATAAGGCCGGCGGGCACATATTCCGTCGCGTTGCCGAAGGCACGGATCGCCTGCGCCAGCTCGGGCACGCCGCCGTCCCCCAGCGCCACATGGTGCTTCTGCCGCCGACGCACGACGAGCACCGAGAGGACGAGCAGCAGGATGAGGTGCAGCCCCGTCCAGAGCGCCGCCGCGGCCGGGCCGGATCCTGGGTCCATAGGTGGGTCCTCTTCTCCGGAAGGGTGACAGGTAGGGCTGCGCCCAACCAGTCACCGAATTCGGTTGGTGACTGGTTGCGCCGCCCTGGCGCTACCTGTCACCCCCTGTCACTCCGGCAGCCCGAGCCGGCTCCACTTTTCCGTCACCGCCTTGACGACGTCCTCGTCCATGGCCAGCAGCCGGCCCCATTCGCGGTGGGTCTCGGGGGGCAGCTTGTTGGTGGCGTCGAGCCCGATCTTGGAGCCGAGCCCCGATTCCGGCGAGGCGAAGTCCAGGTAGTCGATGGGGGTGCGCTCGACGAGCGTGATGTCGCGGGCCGGGTCCATCCGCGTTGAGATGGCCCACATCACGTCCTTCCAGTCGCGGGCGTCCACGTCGTCGTCCACGACGATCACCCACTTGGTGTACATGAACTGGCGAAGGTAGCTCCAGACGCCCATCATCACCCGCTTGGCGTGGCCCGGGTAGGCCTTCTTCATCGACACCACGGCGATGCGGTAGCTGCAGCCCTCGGGCGGCAGCCAGAAGTCGACGATCTCCGGAAACTGCTGGCGCAGCAGCGGGATGAAGACCTCGTTGAGCGCCTCACCGAGGATCGACGGCTCGTCCGGCGGGCGGCCGGTGAAGGTGGTCAGGTAGATGGGATCGCGCCGCATGGTGATGGCGCTGACCTGGAAGACCGGGAACTTCTCGACCGAATTGTAGTAGCCGGTGTGGTCGCCGTAGGGCCCTTCGTCGGCGTACTCGTCGAGCAGCACGTGGCCCTCTATGACGATCTCCGCCTGGGCGGGCACCATCAGGGGTACGGTCTTGGCCGGGACCAGGTCGAGCTTGGCGCCGCGCAGCAGGCCGGCGAACTGGTATTCGGACAGGGTGTCGGGCACCGGGGTGACGGCGGCCAGGATGGTCCCGGGGTCGGCCCCGATCACCGCGCAGGCGGGCAGGGGCTCGGGCCGACCGGCCGCCTTCCAGCGCTGGTGATGCTGCGCCCCGCCCCGGTGGGCCAGCCAACGCATAATGGTCCGGTCCTTGCCCAGCACCTGCATGCGGTAGATGCCGAGGTTGTAGTCGTCTTCCCGGGCCGTGCCGGGCCCCTTCGTCACCACCAGCGGCCAGGTGATCAGCGGCGCGGGCTCGCCGGGCCAGCAGGTCTGGATCGGCAGCTGGGAGAGGTCGATCTGATCCCCGGTGAGCACGACCTCCTGCACCGGCGCCCGCTTGACGATCGCCGGCCGCATCGACATCACCGTCTTGGCCAGCGGCAGCATGTCGAAGGCGTCCCTCAGCCCCCGCGGCGGCTCGGGCGCGCGCAGGAAGGCGAGCAGTTCGCCCACTTCGCGCAGGTCGGCGGCGGTGGTCCGCTCGCGGCCCTCGAGGGTGACGCCCATGGCCACGCGCTTGACGGTCCCGAACAGGTTGACGAGCGCCGGCATGGAGGCGATCTGGCCGTCGGCGCGGATCGGCTTTTCGAACAGCACGGCCGGCCCGCCGGTCGCCAGCAGCCGGCGCTGGATTTCGGTCATCTCCAACACGGAGGAGACCGGCTCGGAGACGCGCACCAGCTCGCCCGCCGCCTCGAGCTTCTGAAGGAACTCCCGCAAGG
Organism: Phenylobacterium sp.; assembly: GCF_036263695.1. GTDB lineage: Bacteria > Pseudomonadota > Alphaproteobacteria > Caulobacterales > Caulobacteraceae > Phenylobacterium. Next base: position 4,350 of record NZ_DATAGM010000368.1, on the reverse strand, counting down.
AGCGGTACGCCATGGGATCTCCTGCGCTGGCCCTGGCCAAGCCTCTAGGCGGCGACGGCGCGCCTGTCACCTCTTGCCGCCGCCGGCGCCCGCGGCTTAAGTCCGGCCCATGAAGCGCCTCGACCTCGACGATCTGCCGCCCAAGGTCGCCCAGCTGCTCAGCGGCGTGGAGGACGGCGAGGAGCTGCTGCTGGTGCAGAACGGGCTGGTCGTCGCCCGGCTGGTGGGCGGGGCCGCGCCGGAGCCTGAGCCGGAAGAGGACGAAGCCGTCGAGCCGGAGATGCGCAGCCGGGAGATCTTCGAGCAGTTCCGCTCGCTGATGGAAGACGACTTCTAGCCGCCCGCCAGCTCCCGCTCCCAGTCGCTTAGGACGCCGAGCTCGGCCAGGGCGGCGACCATCCGGTGCAGGCTGACGTAACTGCTGCGGTAGGCCTGCATCATGTTGGCGCGCGCCAGGCTCTCCGACGAGAGGATGTAGCCGTCGGCGATGCGCGTGCACCGGCCTTCGGCCTCGAAGGCGGCGAGGCGGCGGCGGGTCTGTTCGTAGGGCAGGCGCAGCCGCTCGGCGACGGCCCGCACGCTGGCAGGGCGGCGGAGGTCGTCCGAGACGAAGCCGGCGGGGCCGGGCGTCTCATCGCCCCGCTCCTCGTCCGGAAGGCTGCGGGTGTTCAGATCGAACAGCGCCAACAGGGTGAAGCCGCCGGCCAGGCTGCCGGCCGTGAGGAGCACCGGATCCACCAGACGCAGCACGAAGTCCGACGAAATCCGCGCCACCGCCCGGATCGGAGGCGAAGCCGGGGCCGGCGGACCCGCCGCCGGCGGCGCCAGGCACTCGCCTCGCCGAAGCCGCAGGTAGAGGTCGCGCACCGCCAAGAAGTTCGCCTGCAGGAGGGCCACATGCTCGGGCGCGGCGACCTCGCGCTGGGGGACCACCAGGCCGCGCGGGGTGATATCGCATAGCCCCTTTTCCGCCAGGTGCATCACGCGCCGCCGGACAGTTTCGAAGGGCAGACGCAGCGAGGCGGCGACGGCGTTGATGCTGATCGGGCGGCGCAGCTCGTCCGGCGGCGGCGCCTCGGCGGTGGCGTAACGGCGCTGCAGCTCCGGGTCGGCCATGATCAGGGACAAATTCGCCTGGACGATCGCGAGCACGATCAGATTGTCGGTCAGGTCTCGGTCGGCGCCGGCGAAACTGATCGAGTCGAGCAGGAACCGGTTCGACGCCCGCATCGCCAGACGCAGCACGGTCAGCGACGCCTGCCTCTCTGCGCCCGTTTCCGCCGCCAGTCCGGATTCCGCATCGACCAAGCCGGGTTACTCCCTTGCAACGTGGATCAGTGTTCTGCGCGGACCTGCGGGCTTTCGTCCAGTCTCGGGATGGCCGGAAGGCCGACATGCCGCGAGAGCGCCTGGCGCGCGGTCTCGAAGGCGGGGCTGGCGACGCTGCGGCCGCACAGCTGCAGGCTGGTGGCGCTGAAGTCCAGCAGGCTGGATCCGCGATCCAGCTGGTCCACGGCCCTCTCGTAGGGGGTGAGGCCCGCCGGGCTCTCCAGCTCCGGCTCTCGGATCACCTGGCCGGTGTCCAGCTCGGCGATGAAGCCGCGGAAGCCGCCCTTGGCGCCGACGATGCTCATCTGGCCGCAGACGTGTCGCTCGTGGACCACCAGGTCGCGGAACTCGACGCCGGCGGGATCGCCGGCGTAGCGCGCCGCCAAGCGCTTGCCCTGCTCCAGGCTGAGCGGCGCGCAGCCGCTGGCGGTCAGCGCGGCGACAACAAGGAGGACGATACGCATCCTGGTGGAAAGCCCCGGAAACTCCGGCGCAGCCCCCTGCGCCTGGAGCCATTTATAAGAAGCGGTTTGCAGGCTTGGTTACCGCCGCCTGCGACACGGCGGCGCAGCGCTCATGGAGTGGGCAGCGCCGCCTCGAACTGCTTGGCGAGCTTCTTGGGCATCACCTTGCGCCAGCGCCGCTCCAGGAAGTTGCGCAACGAGCCCCGATCGACCGTCTCGATGCGGGCCAGCACGCTGGGATAGTCCTTGTAGTGCGGCGTGATGTGGAAGGTCTCGGGCGCGGCCTCCATAAGCATCTCGCGCTCGTCGAACGGCACCTCGAGCAAGACCAGGCTGTCGTCCTCCGGCCGGATGCGGGTGAAGAACTTGCCCTTCACCTTGAAGGAGGGCCGCCCGTACGAGGTCCCTTCCTCCGTCTCGGGGAACGACAGCACCAGCCGGCGAACCTCTTCGGGGGTCATGCCTCGTCCCTCCCATTCCGCACCAGGCCGATCTTGCGCCCCTTCTCGCTGTCTTCAATCAGGATCTTCAGGCGGCGGGCGCGGGTCTCGGGGCGCTTGGCGCTCACCACCCAGTTGAGCGCCACCCTGCGGTAGGAGGGCGGGAAGGCGTTGAAGGCGGCCCAGGCCGGGGGATTGGCCTCGAAGGCGACCGTCTCGTCAGGCGCCAGTTCGGCCAGCGGGCGCTCGAAGGCGTACTGGCCCGTCTTCGCCTTCGGGTCCGCGAACGCCGCCTCGCCGGCGGGCCGGATGCGCCCCTCGGCCTTCAGCTCATGGAAGCGCTTGATGTTCTTGGCGCTCCAGATGCTGCCGCGCCGCCGCGGTGTGAAGCGGATGGTGTAGGCCTCGTGGCCCAGCGAGCGGCGGACCCCGTCGATCCAGCCGAACGACAGGGCCTCGTCGACCGACTCGTTCCAGGTCATCGACGGCCGCCCCGACCCCACCTTCCAGAAGCCGACCAGCAGCTCGCCCGCCGTGGCGTGGTGCTCTTCCAGCCAGGCGCGGAAGTCTTCGGGCGTGGCGAAGTAGGTGGGCTGGGTCTCTTTCATCCCGGGTTAGTACGCCAGCGCGACGCCGTCCTTGCGCATCTCGGTCGCGGCGCCGTAGCGGCCGGGCCAGCGCTCGATGGCCTGGTAGCCGCCGAAGCCGCCGTCGGAGGGCCCGAACTTCCAGCCGATGCGGGCGAGGGCGGCCTTGGTGGCCTCGGGCACGCCGGTCTCGAGCCTGAGCGTGCCGACACCCTTCTGGGCCTCGCCGGTGGGCTCGGTGGATCCCTCGTGGTGCCAGCGGGGCGCATCGCCCGCCGCCTGCAGATCGAGGCCGAAGTCGACCATGCTGGAGATGATCTGCGCTTGGCCCTGCGGCTGCATGTCCCCGCCCATGACGCCGAACGCAAGCCACGGCTCGCCGCCGCGTGTGGCGAAGCCCGGGATGATCGTCTGGAAGGGTCGCTTGCCGGGCGCGTAGAGGTTGGGATGGCCGTCGGTGAGGGCGAACAGCTCGCCCCGGTCCTGAAACATGAATCCCATGCCGTCGGGCGACAGGCCCGAGCCCATGCCGCGGTAGTTGGACTGGATCAGGCTGACCATCATCCCGTCCGCGTCGGCGACGCAGAAGTAGGTGGTGTCGCCGCGGCTCGGCGCCTGGCCGGGGTGCACGGGCGTCAGGATCCGGTCGGGCCGGATGAGCCTGGCCCGCTCGCGCGCGTAGTCCTTGGAGATCAGCTGCTCTATCGGCGCCTGGTAGAAGGCCGGGTCGGCGTAGTGGCGGGCCCGGTCCTCGAACGCCAGGCGCTTGGCCTCGACGCCGTGGTGGATGGCCGCCGCCGACTGGAAGCCCATGGCCTTCACGTCGAACGTCTCGAGAATGCTAAGCAGCTGCAGCGTCGCCAGCCCCTGGCTGTTGGGCGGCAGGGCCCAGACGTCGACCCCGCGGTAGCTGGACGAGTGCGGCTCCACCCACTCCGACTTGTGCGCGGCGAGGTCGCTCCGCGTCATCCAGCCGCCGATCCGCTTGAAGTAGCGCTCGATGTCGCGGGCGATGTCGCCCTCGTAGAAGTCGCGCGGGCCGCCGTCGGCGATGCGCTGATAGGTGCGGGCCAGCGCCGGGTTCCTGAAGATCTCGCCCTCGCGCGGGGCGCGGCCCTGGCCGGCCCAGACCTTGTTGAAGTTCACCACCTCCTCGATGCCCGCGTCGGGCTTGTTGAAGTTGATGAAGCTTCGACCGAGGTAGTAGGCGACCGTCTGGGCCACCGGATGGCCCTCCTCGGCGTGGCGGATCGCTGGCGCGAACAGGCTCTTCCAGGGCAGCTTGCCGTAGCGGCCGTGCAGATCGCCCCACGCGCCGACGGCGCCCGGCACGCTCACCGACACGGCCCCGTACGACGGGATCAGCCCGTTCTTCGAACGGCTGCGCACCGTCTCCAGGGAAAGGCCCCGCGGGCTGCGGCCCGAGCCGTTCAGCCCCACCACCTTGCGCTGCTTGGGATCCCAGAGCATGACGAAGGCGTCGCCGCCGATGCCGCAGGCGATCGGCTCGACGAGCCCCAGCACCGCATT
>NZ_DATAGM010000367.1:0-5926 GCF_036263695.1 Phenylobacterium sp. | reverse complement strand
CTCACCGGACTGGAGGGGACGCTGCAGGTCGCCTCGGACCGCCGCACCGCCTGGGCCCCGGCCGGCTGGTCGCTGGACCGGCTGACCCGGGCGCTGTGGGACGAGGGCCTCTGCCTGCCCAACCAGGGCGACATCAACAACCAGGCGCTGGCGGGCGCGCTGGCCACCGGCACCCACGGCACGGGCGGTGAGCTGAAGAGCCTCTCGAACATCGCCCGGCGCTTTCGGCTGATGCTGGCGGACGGGAGCGTGGTCACCTGCGGCGCCGGCGAGCGCGACGATCTCTTCCAGGCCCAGCGCCTGTCGCTCGGCCTGTTCGGCGTGGCGCTGGCCGTGGAGATCGAGGTGCTGCCGGCCTACTACCTGGAAGAACGAATTGAGCGGCGGCCGATGGAGGAGGTTCTGGAGGGCTTCGTCGGCTGGGCCGGTGAGCGGCGCCACGCCGAATTTTGGATCTTTCCGCACTCCGACACGGCGATCGTGAAATTCCTCCATCCCGCGCAGGACGACGGCAGCTTCAAGGAGGCGGGGCAGGTGGATGAGACCGTGTTCCGGCTCTGCTGCGAACTCTCCGCGGCGGCGCCGAAGTTCACGCCCACGCTCCAGAAGCTGCTGGTCCGCGGCTCCGGCAAGACCCGCCGCGTGGGGCCAGCCCACCGCATCTTCCCCTCAGACCGCACGGTGCCGTTCGAGGAGATGGAGTACGAGCTGCCGCGCGAGGCGGGGCTGGCGGCCCTATCGGAGGCGATCGGGTGGATACGCAAGAACGACCTGCCGGTGACCTTCCCCTTCGAGTTCCGCTGGACCGCGGCCGACGACATCTGGATGTCGCCGTTCAACCGCGGCGACTGCGCCTCGGTCTCCATGCACCAGTTCGCACGCATGCCCTGGCGCGAGCTCTTCAAGGAAGGCGAGGCAATCTTCCGCGCGGCCGGCGGGCGGCCCCACTGGGGCAAGCGGCACACGCTGACGCGCGACGAGGTGGACCGGCACTATCCGGCCGCCGAGCGGTTCCGGCAGGTGCGCCGCGAGCACGACCCCGCCGGCAAGTTCCTCAACCCGCACCTGGCGGAGCTGTTCTCGTGAGCGAGTCCGCCGACTGGAAGCTGCACGGCCATCTGATCGGCCGCCAGGGCTCGCGCCGCTCGCTCAACACGCCGGCGCTGGTGCTCGACCTGGAGGCGCTCGACGCCAACATCGCCACGATGGCGGGACACGCGGCCGAGGCCGGCGTCAACCTCCGCCCCCACGCGAAGACACACAAGAGCGTCGACATCGCAAAACGCCAGATCGCCGCCGGCGCGGTCGGCCAGTGCTGCGCCAAGCTCGGCGAGGCCGAGGCCCTGGCCGACGGCGGCGTCTCGGGAATCCTGATCACCTCGCCGGTGGTGTCGGCGCCTGCCGTGGAGCGGCTGGTCGCGCTCAACGCCCGCTGCGAAGGCCTGATGGTCACCGCCGACCACCCGGACGCCGTGGACGCGCTCGCACGCGCCGCCCAGGCTGCCGGCCAGACCCTCTCGGTGGTGGTGGACGTCGATCCCGGCCTGCGCCGCACGGGCGTGGCCTCTGCGGCCGATGCGGTGGCGCTGGCGATGCGCATCCAGGGCCATTCCGCCCTCCGCTACGCCGGGGTGCAGTTCTACTGCGGCTCCCAGCAGCACATCGAAAGCTTCGCCGAGCGGCGCGCCGCCATCGAGGAGCGCACCGCCTACCTCCGCTCCGTGCTGGACGCCTTGGCGCAGGCCGGCGCGCCCGCGCCGCTGGTCACCGGCGGCGGCACCGGCACCCACCGCATCGACCTGGAGCTCGGCGTCTTCACCGAGCTGCAGGTCGGCTCCTATGTCTTCATGGACCGCCAGTACCTGGACTGCGACCTGACCGGCGCCGACGCGGAGCGGGGCGCGCCCTACCGCACCTCGCTGATGGTCGACGCGCGGGTGGTCAGCGCCAACGCGCCGGGCCTGGCCACCGTCGACGCCGGCTTCAAGGCCTTCGCCACCGACGGGGGGCCGCCGCCGATCCTCTCAGGGGCCGACGGCGCCCGCTACGCCTTCATGGGCGACGAGCATGGGGCGGTGATCGGTCCGGAGCGGACGACGCGCCTGCCGCTGGACAGCCTGGTCACGTTCGCCGTGCCGCATTGCGATCCGACGGTGAACCTCTACGACAGCTATCACGTGGTGAGGGACGATACCCTAGTCGACATCTGGCCCATAACGGCCCGCGGCCGGTCCAGATGACGAAACGGGCCGGGTCCTTCGAAGGGCTCGTTCTAGGACCCGGCCCGCAAACCTGTCCCGACTGGAGACGCTTGAGAGCAGGTTGAGGAGCGGGTTGCACAAACGGCGCCGCTTGTTCCTTCCAGCGTTCAGGGCGCGAGCCGCCCGTCGGTTATCGCCCCCGGCGCGAAACGGAACAGGGCGGCGGGGTCGGGCGGGGCGATGCGGTCCTTCAGTTCCGGGCAGGCCAGGCGCCGGAGCAGATGGCGCGCCACCGCCAGGCGCGCCTTCTTCTTGCTGTCGGCCCGCACGCACCACCAGGGCGCCTCCTCGGTGTCGGTGCGCCTCAGCGTTTCGTCCCGCGCCGCGGAATAGTCGGTCCAGCGCTCCTGGGCGACCGCGTCCAGCGGAGAGATCTTCAGCCGCTTCACCGGGTCGGTCCGCCTCTTCTCCAGCCGCTGCGCCTGCTCGTCCTTGGAGATGTCGAGCCAGTACTTCACGACGATCATGCCGGAATCGAGCAGCATCTGCTCGACGACAGGCGCCTCGCGCAGGAACTGCTCCTGCTCGTCCGGGGTGGAGAAGCCCATCACCTTCTCGACGCCGCTGCGGTTGTACCAGGAGCGGTTGAAAATCACCCATTCGCCGGCCGCCGGCAGGTGGGGCATGTAGCGCTGGAAGAACCACTGCCCCCTCTCGTGATCGGTGGGCTTCGGCAGGGCGATGACGCGCGTGTTGCGGACCGACAGGTTCTCGGTGAGCCGCTTGATGGTCCCGTCCTTGCCGGCCGCATCCCGCCCCTCGAAGATCACCAGCACCTTCTGCGCCTGCTCGGCGCTCCAGATGCGGCTGGTGACGAGGTCGACCTGCAGGGCCTCCAGGGCATCGGCGGGATCTTCAGCGTCTGCGTCGCGCGGCATGGGGCGGCTCCTTCTTCGGCTGTTCCTCCCCTGCGAAGCGGGGGAGGGGGGACCGCCCGCCGAGCGCAGCGAAGAGCGGGTGGGGAAGGGGCGAGCCCCATCCAGGGCGCTGCGGCCTGCCCTTTCCACCCCGCGCTCTTCAGCCGGCTTTCGCCGGCTTCGGCGCGCGGTCCCCCCTTTCCCATGAATGGTAAAGGAAAGGGGGAGTTCACACGCTCCCGATCAGCCGCGCCAGCCGCTGCACGCCTTCGTCGATGTCCGCCTCGCTCGGCAGGGAGTAGCTGAGGCGGATGGTGTTGGCCTGCGGCTCGGTGGCGAAGAAGGGCGCGCCGGGGACGAAGGCGACGCGTTCGGTGGAAAGGCCTTTGGCCAGAAGCTCGGCGCCGTCGATCCCCTCCGGCAGGGTCAGCCAGACGAACATGCCGCCCTCCGGCTCGGTCCAGGTCACGCCCGGCGGCATGTGGCGGGCGAGGGCGGCGCACATCGCCTGGCCCTTGGCGCGGTAGGCGGAGCGCAGGCGCGAGAGGTGCTGGTCGTAGCCCTCCTGCACCGCCTCGCAGGCGGCGAGCTGGTTGATCGTCGAGACGTGCAGGTCGCAGCCCTGCTTGAGCAGGACAAGCTTCTCGATCGCCGCGGCCGGCCCGCAGACCCAGCCGATCCGCAGGGCCGGCGCGAGGGTCTTGGAGAAGGTGCCGCACAGCAGGGTGCGGGCGGCCTCGATCGAGCCGGCGCGGGCGATATCCAGCGCCAGCAGGGGTGGATGCTCCTCGCCCTCAAAGCGCAGCTCGCGATAGGCGGCGTCCTCCACCAGCACGAAATCGCTGGCCTCGGCCAGGTCCAGCAGGGCCTCACGCTCGGTGAGCGTCAGGCTGCGGCCGGTGGGGTTGGCGTAGTCCGGCACCACGTAGCCCAGCGCCGGCGTAGCGCCCGCCTCGACCTGATCGCGGTCCACGTAGGCGGGCTCGTAGGCGTTGAAGGCCTGCAGCGCCCCCAGGTAGGTCGGTCGGTCCACCAGCACGCCGTCGCCCGGCGAGATCAGAAGCTTGCCGATCAGGTCCAGCGCCTGCTGCGAGCCGGCGGTGATCAGGACGTTGGCCTCGCCGCAGGCGACGCCCCAGCGCCCCATCCGCTCCACGATCCAGCGACGCAGGGCCGGGAGGCCTTCGCTCACAGTGTACTGCAACGCCTGGCCAGCGAGCGCCGGGTCGGCGAGCTGCCGCTGGACGGCCGCGCCGATCTCGTCGGCCGGAAACAGCGCCGGGTCGGGGATGCCGCCCGCGAACGAGAGGATGTCCGGCTGATCGAGGAGCTTCAGCAACTCCCGGATCTCCGAAGCCTTCACCCGGCCCATGCGTCCGGCGAGCCGCGCCGCCCAATCGAGCGGCGCGGAGCCAAGCTGCGACTCTTCGGCCCTAGACGAGGCGCTTGCCGGCGTCATCGATGATCGAGCCGAGATCGCGGGCCTCTTCGGCCATGATCATCTCGTTGTGCGCCTTGCCCGACGGGATCATCGGGAAGCAGTTCTCTTCCTTGGTCACCCGGCAGTCGAACAGCACCGGCCGGCGCACGTTGATCATCTCGCGGATCGCGTCGTCCAGCTCGCCTGGCTTCTCGGCGCGGATGCCGACGCAGCCGAACGCCTCGGCCATCTTCACGAAGTCGGGCAGGCTGGCCGAATAGGAGTGCGAGTAGCGCTCGCCGTGCAGCAGCTGCTGCCACTGGCGCACCATCCCCATCCACTCGTTGTTGAGGATGAAGATTTTGATCGGCAGGTCGTGCTGAACGGCCGTCGACATCTCCTGCATGGTCATCTGCACCGACGCATCGCCGGCGATGTCGATGACCAGGGCGTCCGGGTGGGCGATCTGCACGCCCACGGCGGCCGGCAGGCCGTAGCCCATGGTGCCCAGGCCCCCGGACGTCATCCAGCGGTTCGGCTCGTCGAAGTGGAAGAACTGCGCGGCCCACATCTGGTGCTGGCCCACCTCGGTGGTGACGTAGACGTCCCTGTCGCGGGTCAGCTCGTACAGGCGCTGGATCGCGTACTGCGGCTTGATCAGCTTGTCGTCCTGCCGGTAGCGGAACGAGTCCCGCGCCCGCCAGCCCTCGATCTGGCGCCACCAGTCGCTCATGGCCGCTTGGTCGACCGAGAGGTTGCGGCTCTTCCAGGCGGCGATCAGGTCGTCCAGCACCTGGCCGGCGTCGCCGACGATGCCGACGTCGGCGCGCACGTTCTTGCCGATCGAGCTGGCGTCGATGTCGATGTGGATCTTGCGCGAGCCGGGTGCGAAGGCGTCCAGCCGGCCGGTCACCCGGTCGTCGAAGCGAGCCCCGACCGCGATCATCACGTCGCAGTCGTGCATGGCGTTGTTGGCCTCGAACGAGCCGTGCATGCCGACCATGCCCAGCCACTTGGGATCGGAGGCCGGGAAGGCGCCCAGGCCCATCAGCGTCGAGGTGACCGGGCAGCCCAGCGTCTTGGCGAACTCGCGCAGCGAGGCGGCCGCCTGCGGGCCGGCGTTGATCACGCCGCCGCCGGTGTAGAGGATCGGCCGACGGGCCGAGGCGATCAGGGCTGCGGCCTCGGCGATCTTGGCCGGCTCGCCGCGGGTGCGCGGGGCGTAGTTGTGGGCGTGCACGACCTCGTTCGGGCCCTGGTAGGTCGCCTTGCCGAACTGGACGTCCTTGGGGATGTCGATGACCACCGGACCGGGCCGGCCGCTGGTGGCGATATGGAACGCCTCGTGGATGATCCGCGGCAGGTCAGCGACGTCCTTCACCAGGTAG
>NZ_DATAGM010000366.1:0-6454 GCF_036263695.1 Phenylobacterium sp. | reverse complement strand
GCGCCGATCCAGCGCGAGACCTTCCTCGGCAACGCCGAGGTGCTGCAGGTGTTCGACATCACCAAGGTCGGCAAGGTCGCCGGCTGCCGCGTCTCCGACGGGGTGGTCCGCAAGGGCGCCCGCGTCCGGATCATCCGCCAGGACGTGGTGGTGCTCGAGCTCGGCGTCCTGCAGACGCTCAAGCGCTTCAAGGACGAGGTCAACGAGGTCCAGTCCGGCCAGGAATGCGGCATGGCCTTCCAGGGCTTCCAGGACATCAAGGCCGGCGACACCATCGAGTGCTTCACCCTCGAAGAGGTCAAGCGGTCGCTGTAAGCGACGCATTAGCAACGATCAGGCCCCGGGGGAGACGCCGGGGCCTTTTCCTTGACCCTCTTGTTCGTCGTGGCCGGCTTCATGCCGCCCACCCATCCTGATGAGCCAGCTTACCTTGCGCCCCGGCTTGCGGCGGCGCTTCATCGAACAATGGTCGACGTCCCTCCCAAGCCCGCGGTCCGCGGCGGCCTCATCTCGCCCATCTTGATCGGCGGGCTCTCGGCCGCCGTGCTCGACTTCGTCGCCGCCTGCGTGGTGAACCGGCTGCCGCCGATCACCATCGGCCAAGCGATCGCCAGCGGACTGCTGGGCCGCGCGGCGTTCCAGGGCGGCGTCGGCGCGGCGATGCTCGGCGCGCTGGCCCACACCCTCATCCTGCTGGTCGCCGCCGCGGCCTACGTCATCGCCGCGAAACGGTGGAGCCTGCTCACCCGCCGCGCCCCGGTCACGGGGCCGCTCTACGGCGTCGCCGTCTGGATGGTGATGACCTGGATAGTCGTTCCGCTCTCCGCCGCCAGCCTGCGCGCGCCCAGCGCCACGGACATCGCTGTCCAGCTCGCCATCCACGCCGGGCTCGTCGGCTTGCCGATCGCGCTCGCCGCCAGGCGCTTCTCGGCCGCCCGGCCTTAGTCCGGCCACCTGCCCGCAGGATCACCGCCGGATGCTGCGCCCCCTGCTGATCAGCCTTGTCGCCCTGCTCCTCTCCGCCTGCGCCACCGCCCAGCGCTATGACGCCGCGCAGGACGTCCACAACCTGCTGGTCGCCATCCGCGACAACGACCGGGCCGCTTTTGACCGCCACGTGGATCGGCAGGCGCTCAAGCGGCAGCTGGAGGGGCGCCTGATCGACGAGACCCAGGAGTCCGGCGCGCCGCGGCTGCTGCAAGGGCTGGGGATCACCCTCGCCGAGCCGGTGGCCGCGCTGGCCGGCGAGCTGCTGATCCAGCCGCGAGTGTTCCGCTGGGTTGCCGAACACTACGGCTACCGGCGCACCGACCCGCTGCCCAGCGCGCTCGCCATCTCCCCGGCCCTGCGGCCCATTGGCGGCGGCCGGGTCTGCGCCATTGCTGACTCCGGCGGCCCCTGCGTGCTGGTCTTCACCCGCATCGACGGCCTTTGGAAGCTGACCGGCTTCGAAGGTGAGATTTCGATGCTGCGCGCGAGGCCGTGAGGCGCCTACCATCGGGCATGGCGCAGCCCCACCCGCTCGAGAACTACACCCGCTTCGACTTCACCGACGGCCCGTGGACCCGGCCCGTGTACCGCAAGGGCTCCGGTCCGGCGGTGATCGTCATCCACGAAATGCCGGGGCTGCATCCGCTGGTCGTGCGCTTCGCCGACCGGGTGGCGGCGGCGGGGATGACGGTCTTCTGCCCGAGCCTGTTCGGCGAGCCAGGCCGGCCGGCCTCTCCCGGCTATGCGCTGGGCGAGATGTTCAAGGCGGTCTGCATCCGGCGTGAGTTCCACGTCTGGAAGAGCGACCGGTCGAGCCCGATCGTCGACTGGCTGCGGGCCCTGGCCCGGACGGCTCACGCCGAATGCGGCGGCCGCGGCGTCGGGGCGGTCGGGATGTGTTTCACCGGCGGCTTCGCGCTGGCGATGATGACCGAGCCGGCCGTGGTCGCGCCGGTGCTTTCGCAGCCGTCGCTCCCCATGCCGGCCGGATCGAAGCGTCGCGCCGCCGCCATCGGCGCCTCGCCCGAGGAGATCGCCTGCGCGCGGCGGCGGTTCGAGGACGAGGACCTGTCGATCATCGGGCTGCGCTTCTTCGAGGATGGCTTCGTCCCGGACGCGCGGTTCGAGACCTACCGCCGCGCGTTCGGCGAGCGGTTCGAAGCCATCGAGATCGACCCGAAGCACGCCGCGCCCGCGCCGATGAAGCCGCACTCGGTGCTGACCATCCACCTGAAGGAGGAGGGGCCTACCAAGGCCGCCGAGCAGCGGGTGATCCAATTCTTCCGCGAGCGCACCGGCGTCGGATGGGTGGACAGCCCGGGAACGCAGGACTAGAAGCGCGCCCTTCCCCTGAGCGGGGCGTCCGACCCGCCCGCCAGGCCGAACACGAGGCATCGCCATGAAGCGCTCTTCGCCGCACGGACGCGGCCAGCCGCAAGGCCCTTCCCAACGTCAGCTGCGCGCCGGTGAACTGGTGCGCCACGCCCTGGTCGAGGTGCTGCGCGAGGAGGACATCACCGACGAGGCGATGGTCGGGGTCTCGGTCACCGTCACCGAGGTGCGGATGAGCCCGGATCTGAGGCACGCCACCTGCTTCGTCGAGCCGCTGGGCGGCGGCCACGCCTCAGCGGTGGTCGACGCGCTCAACCGGCATTCCCGCTTCCTACGCGGGCGGCTGGGCCGTCACATCGAGCTGAAGTTCACGCCCGACCTGAAGTTCCTGCACGACGAGAGCTTCAACGAGGCCGCTCGGATGGACCGATTGTTCCAGGACCCGAAGGTGCAGCGCGACCTCTCCGGCCAGACGGACGAGGACTGATGGGCCGGCGGCGGAAAGGCGAGGCGGTCTCAGGCTGGATCTGCCTGGACAAGCCCTATGACCTGACCTCCACACACGCGGTCAGCCGCGTGCGGCGGATCTTCAACGCCCAGAAGGCCGGCCACGCCGGCACCCTCGACCCGCTGGCCACCGGCATCTTGCCGATCGCCCTGGGCGAGGCGACCAAGACCGTCCCGTTCCTGGTGGACGCCGACAAGTCCTACCGCTTCACCCTGGCCTGGGGCTCCACCACCACCACGCTCGACCGCGAGGGCGCGGTGGTGCAGACCTCCGACGTGCGGCCCGGCCGCGCCGAGGTCGAGGCGGCGCTGCCCAGGTTCATCGGCGAGATCGAGCAGGTCCCGCCGGCCTTCTCGGCCATCAAGGTCGACGGCGAGCGCGCCTATGACCTGGCCCGCGCCGGCGAGGCGGTGGAGCTGGCCGCCCGCCTGGTGAAGGTCCACGACCTGCGTATCGCCGACGCCTCCGATCCCGACGCGCTGACCCTGGAGATGGACTGCGGCAAGGGCACCTATGTCCGCGCCTTCGTCCGCGACCTGGCCCAGGCGCTGGGCGCCTGCGCCCACGTCTCCGAGCTGCGCCGCACTCGCGTCGGGCCGTTCGGCGAGGACCGGGCGATCGGACTGGAAGTTCTTGAGGATTTAGGGCATAAGGCCCGCCCATCGGAGGCATTGCTTCCGGTCGAGACCGCGCTGGACGACATCCCGGCGCTGGCCGTGACCGCTGAAGACGCCTTCCGATTGAAGCAGGGACGCTCGATCGTTCTCGTTCCCCGTCAGGTGGAAACGCTGAAGGCCCGGCTCGCGCCGGGCTCCAGAACCGTTTCTGCGATGGAGGGCGGATCCATCGTGGCGCTCTGCGAGATGCGCGCCGGCAAGCTCGAGCCGTCGCGGGTCTTCCATCTGGACCGAGCGGAGACCTGACCGATGTCGATTACGACCGACCGCAAGGCGGAACTGATCAAGACCCACGCCCGCGGCGAAGCGGATACGGGCAGCGCTGAAGTGCAGGTGGCGATCCTCTCGGAGCGCATCGCCAATCTCACCGAGCACTTCAAGACGCACAAGAAGGACAACCACTCGCGCCGGGGCCTGCTCAAGCTCGTCTCCCAGCGCCGCTCGCTCCTCGACCACCTGAAGAAGTCGGACGCGCAGCGCTACCAGGACCTGATCGAAAAGCTCGGTCTGCGCCGCTAAACCAACGCCGCCCCCGCCGCCGTGCGGGGGCGTTGCATATCGGGCCTTGGCCCTCGGCCGCTCGCCAGTAGGATCGGCCGCTTACCAATCCGTCGCCCCTTCGTGACAGGCCGAGGGGACCCAGCGACGGGCCAACGGGGTTTTCCAACGTGGAGGATCTCGTCACACGCCGAGGGTTCCGACGAAATCCTCGATCCGCCTGTTCATTTGGAGAGGATTTCGGAAGCCCGATCCCCTGTCCGCCCCCGCCAGGAATGCGCCTGCCGGGACGAGAAAGAAGCAAAATGTTCGACATCAAGAGAAAGACCATCGAGTGGGGCGGCAAGACGCTCACGCTCGAAACCGGCCGCATGGCCCGTCAAGCCGACGGCGCGGTCGTGGCCACCTACGGCGACACCATGGTCATGGCCGCGGTCACCTTCGCCAAGACGGCCAAGCCCGGCCAGGACTTCTTCCCGCTGACCGTGAACTACCAGGAGAAGTTCTACGCCGCCGGCAAGATCCCCGGCTCCTTCCCGCGCCGCGAGACGGCGCCGACCCAGAAGGAGACGCTCACCTCGCGCCTCATCGACCGGCCGATCCGTCCGCTGTTCGTAAAGGGCTTCAAGAACGAGGTCCAAGTGGTGGCGACGGTGCTCGCCCACGACCTCGAGAACGATCCCGACATCGTCGCCATGGTGGCCTCCTCGGCCGCCCTGGTGATGTCCGGCGTCCCGTTCATGGGCCCGATCGCCGGCGTCCGCGTCGGCTACATCAATGACCAGTACGTGCTGAACCCGACGCTCGACGAGCTGAAGGAAAGCCGCATGGACCTGGTGGTCGCCGGCACCGCGGACGCCGTCATGATGGTCGAGTCCGAGATCAAGGAGATGACCGAGGAGGAAGTCCTCGGCGCCGTCAGCTTCGCCCACAAGGGCATGCAGCCGGTGATCGACGCGATCATCGAGCTGGCCGAGCATGCGGCCAAGGATCCGTTCGAGTTCGAGCCGGTCGACACAGAAGCTCTGAAGGCTCAGATGAAGTCGCTGGTCGGCGCGGAGATTGCGGCGGCCTACAAGGTGACCAAGAAGTCGGAACGCCACGACGCTGTCGGCGCGGCCAAGGCCAAGGCCCTGCAGGCGCTGGCCAAGTCGGAGGCCAACCCGGACGGCGCGGACCCGCTGAAGCTCGCCGAAGTGTTCAAGGAGCTGGAGGCCGACGTCGTCCGCCGCAACATCCTCGACACCGGCAAGCGCATCGACGGGCGCAACGTCGACCAGGTCCGCCCGATCGTCTCGGAAGTGGGCGTGCTGCCCCGGGCCCACGGCTCGGCGCTGTTCACCCGCGGCGAGACCCAGGCGCTGGTCGTGGCCACGCTCGGCACCGGTGACGACGAGCAGCTGATCGACGCCCTCGAGGGCAAGTACTACGAGAAGTTCATGCTGCACTACAACTTCCCGCCGTTCAGCGTCGGGGAGACGGGCCGCATGGGCGCGCCGAGCCGCCGGGACGTCGGCCACGGCAAGCTCGCCTGGCGCGCGCTTCGTCCGATGCTGCCGCCCGCCGAGGAGTTCCCCTACACCATCCGCCTGGTCTCGGAGATCTTCGAGTCCAACGGCTCCTCGTCGATGGCTTCGGTCTGCGGCGGGTCGCTGGCGCTGATGGATGCGGGCGTGCCGCTGAAGAAGCCGGTCTCCGGCATCGCCATGGGCCTGATCCTGGAGAAGGACGGCTTCGCCGTGCTCTCTGACATCCTGGGCGACGAGGACCACCTCGGCGACATGGACTTCAAGGTCGCCGGCACCGCCGACGGCATCACCTCGCTGCAGATGGACATCAAGATCGCCGGCATCACCGAGGCGATCATGAAGCAGGCGCTCGAGCAGGCGAAGGCCGGCCGCGCGCACATCCTGGGCGAGATGGCCAAGGCCATGGAGGCGCCGCGGGCCGAGCTCGGCGAGCACGCGCCGAAGATCGTCACCATGAAGATCCCCGTGGACAAGATCCGCGAAGTGATCGGCTCGGGCGGCAAGGTGATCCGCGAGATCGTCGAGAAGACGGGCGCCAAGATCGACATCGAAGACGACGGCACCATCAAGGTGGCGGCCTCCGAGCAGTCGAAAATCGACGCGGCGATGGACTGGATCAAGTCCATCACTCAGGAAGCGGAAGTCGGTCAGATCTACACCGGCAAGGTGGTCAAGATCGTCGACTTCGGCGCCTTCGTGAACTTCTTCGGCGCCAAGGACGGCCTGGTCCACGTCTCGCAGATCTCGAGCGAGCGCGTGAACAAGGTTTCGGACGTGCTGCAGGAGGGCCAGACCGTGAAGGTCAAGCTTCTCGGCTTCGACGATCGCGGCAAGACCCGCCTCTCGATGAAGGTCGTCGACCAGGAGACCGGCGAAGACCTGTCGAAGAAGCAAGACCAGCCGGAGACGGAGGAGGCGTA
>NZ_DATAGM010000365.1:0-1532 GCF_036263695.1 Phenylobacterium sp. | reverse complement strand
TACCGCGTGCTGGAGCGCTTCTATCGGCTCCCGCAACCGCTCATCGAGCGCTTCTACGCCGGCCGGCCGAGTCTCGCCGACAAGGTGCGGATCCTCGCCGGGAAGCCGCCGGTCCCGGTCCGCCGAGCGCTCGCAGCCCTGCCCGAATCCGCCCTGGAGCGCGCCCGTGCCTGATGCTGTGGTGATCGGGGCCGGATTCGGAGGGCTGGCGCTCGCCATCCGCCTGCAGTCCGCGGGCATCCCGACGACCCTGCTGGAGAAACGCGACAGGCCAGGCGGTCGCGCCTACGTCTACGAACAGGACGGCTACACCTTCGACGCCGGCCCCACCGTCATCACAGATCCGTCGAGCCTGGCCGAGCTCTTCGGCCTCTCCGGGCGCCGGATGGAGGATTACGTCGAGCTACTGCCGATCAGCCCGTTCTATCGGCTGTTCTGGGAAGACGGCGCGACCTTCGACTACGTGAACGACCAGGCCGAGCTCGATAGGCAGATCGAAGCGCTGAACCCCGCCGATGTCGCAGGGTATCGCCGCTTTCTCCAGTACTCCGAGGCGGTTTTCCAGGAAGGCTACGTCAAGCTCGGTCACGTGCCATTCCTGGACGTCGGCAGCATGATGCGGGCCGCGCCGCAGCTGGCCAAGCTGGAGGCGTGGCGGACCGTCTACAGCAAGGTCTCCCAGTATGTCCGCCACCCGCACCTTCGCCAGGCGCTGAGCTTCCACACCCTGCTGGTCGGCGGCAGCCCATTCGAGAGCTCGTCGATCTACACCCTGATCCACGCCCTCGAACGACGCTGGGGCGTATGGTTCCCGCGCGGTGGTACGGGCGCCCTCGTCCGCGCCCTGATGCGGCTGTTCGAGGATCTCGGCGGGACCGTCCTGCTGAACACTCCGGTGACGCAGATCCTGACCCGCGATGGCCGCGTGCACGGCGTGCTGGTGAAAGGCGGGCGGAAGGTCGACGCCGACCTCGTCGCCTCGAACGGCGACGTCGTCCACACCTACGGCCGTCTGCTGCGCCACCACCCGCGTGGCGAGGCGATGGAGAAGAAGCTCAGCCGCCGTCGCTTCTCCATGTCGCTGTTCGTTGTCTACTTCGGCCTGAAGCGACCGCCGGGCGACATGGCGCATCACTCCATCCTGTTCGGCCCCGAGTACAAGGGGCTGGTGCAGGCCATCTGTGGCGCCAAGCCCCTGCGTGACGACTTCTCGCTGTACCTGCACGCGCCCAGCGTCACTGATCCCTCCCTCGCGCCGGAGGGCCGCAGCGCCTACTACGCCCTGTCGCCCGTCCCCAATCTGCGCCAGCCGATCGACTGGGCGACCGAGGGGCCGCGCTACGCGGACAAAATCCTGGACTCGCTGGAGGCTCGGGTGCTGCCGAACCTGCGGCGAGACCTGGACACGCTGCGGATCTTCACGCCGGCGGACTTCGCCAGCGAGCTCAACGCCCATCTCGGTTCCGCCTTCTCGCTGGAGCCCATCCTGACGCAGAGCGCCTACTTCCGCGTGCACAACCGTGACGCTGTTC
>NZ_DATAGM010000364.1:0-11081 GCF_036263695.1 Phenylobacterium sp. | reverse complement strand
GCAGATCGCCGCCGTCGTCTCCCGCTGGACCGGCGTGCCGGTGGAGAAGATGCTGGAGGGCGAGCGCGAGAAGCTGCTCTCCATGGAGGACGCCCTGCGCAAGCGGGTGGTCGGCCAGCAGGAGGCGCTGGTCGCCGTCTCCGACGCGGTGCGCCGGGCTCGCGCGGGCCTGAAGGACCCCAACCGCCCCATCGGCTCCTTCCTGTTCCTCGGCCCCACCGGGGTCGGCAAGACCGAGCTCACCAAGGCGCTGGCCGAGTTCCTGTTCGACGACGAGGCGGCGATCACCCGCCTCGATATGAGCGAGTACATGGAGAAGCACTCGGTCAGCCGGATGATCGGGGCGCCTCCCGGCTACGTCGGCTATGACGAGGGTGGGGCGCTGACCGAGTCGGTCCGCCGCCGGCCCTACCAGGTGGTGCTGTTCGACGAGGTCGAGAAAGCGCACCCGGACGTCTTCAACGTGCTGCTGCAGGTGCTGGACGACGGGCGTCTGACCGACGGCCAGGGCCGCACGATCGACTTCCGCAACACGCTGATCATCATGACCTCCAACCTCGGCTCGGACTATCTGGCCGGCGGAGAGGACGTGGAGGCGGCGCGTCCGGCGGTGATGGAGGTCGTGCGCCGGCACTTCCGGCCCGAGTTCCTGAACCGGATCGACGAGGTGATCCTGTTCAAGCGCCTCGGCCGCGAGGAGATGGACGACATCGTCCGCATCCAGCTGGGCCGGGTGGAGAAGCTCTTGGCCGACCGCAGGATGGCCATCGTGCTCGACCCGGCCGCCCTGCACTGGCTCGGCGACCGCGGGTACGATCCGGTTTACGGCGCCCGCCCGCTCAAGCGCGTGATCCAGAAGGAGCTGGTCGACCCGGTGGCCCGCAAGCTGCTGTCCGGCGAGCTCCAGGACGGCTCGGCCATCCAGGTCACCGCAGGCGGCGACGGCCTGGAGATCGGCCGCGCCAACGTGCACTAGCGCCAAATCTTTCCCCGCAGGGGGAGGGGGACCGCCGAAGGCGGTGGAGGGGGGTCACGCCCGCTGAGTCCGATGTCGGCCCATCGCCGACTCAGCGCCTGCGGACCCCCTCAGTCGCTTCGCGACAGCTCCCCCTTGGGGGAGCATCTACGGCGCCGTCACCAGCAGCGCCGCTCGCGCACGCGGCCGTAGTAGGGATCCCAGTAGGTCACCGTCCGGCAGCGCTGCCGGTAGCGGTAGGGCCGGTCGTAGTAGCCGTAGGGCGGGGCGTAGTACCTGGGCGCATAATAGCGTGGCGCGTAATGCCGCCGGTCGTAGTAGCCCCCGCCGTAGTAGGGCCGGTACCCGTAGTCGTAGTAGCCGCGGCTCGAGGCGCCCAGCGCCCCGCCGATGATCAGGCCGGCGATGCCGGCGGCGATGGCGTCGCCATCGTCGTGATCCACCCGGTGCAGGTATTGGGCGCTGGCCGCGCCAGGGGCGGCGATCCCGGCCGCCAGGGTTGCTGCGGCCAACGCGGCCGCCAACAGTCGACGCATCGGAGCCTCCTTCTGAAGGCGCAGTCCCTCTTTCGGCAAGAACGCACGGCCCCGCCTGCGGGTCCACGGCCCCGTTTAGCGCCGGCTCCGTTCAGCGGACGCTAGAGGTCGAGCGGGATCGCCCGGCCGCCGCGGGTCACCACCCGGCGCATGATGGCCATGCTTTGGCCCCCGCCTGCGGCCGGCCGGGCCATGGCGATGACGAACCAGGAGCCGTCTGGCAGGCCGGCGAAGCTGAACCGGTTGGCCGCATCGCAGGTGGTGGTGCGCACGAAGCCCGAGTAGTCGGCGTGGGGCGCCGAGGGGGTGCGGGCGCGGACCTCTTCAGCCGGCAGCGCGGCCGCGTCGGCCGAGGCGTAGAGGATGCTCATCCGCCGCCGCGTCCAAGGCGTCTCCGGCGTCAGGACGACGCCGGAACCGGAGCAGGTATAGCGGGTCTGGCCCTGCCGGAACGCTAGGCGCCCGTCGATGCGGTTGCGGCCGGGGACCTGCGACCAAGCGAAGTCGGAGGGGCTGAACTCGGCCAGGCCGCCGGGGCGGCCGGGGCCCGGGCCCATCGGGGCTCCCGGACCGCCGGCGCAGGCGGCGAGGGTGGCGGCGGCCAGGGCGAGGGCGGGTAGGGCGCGGGTACGGGACATTTGGGAAGTGGTTATGGCAAGGCTGGGGCGGCGCGAAAAGAGCTGAATCTAGTCGTCGCGTCCGGGCCTGGCGCGCATCGCCTTGACGCCCGAGCGCTTGGTCTTGGATTTCAGCCGCTCCATCTTCGAAGCGTAGGTCGGTTTGGTCGGCCGCCGGCGCTTCGGCCGCACGGCGGCCTTGCGGATCAGCTCGATCAACCGCTCGCGCGCCTCCTGCCGGTTCAGCTCCTGGCTACGGGATGTCTGGGCGAAGATCACCAGCACCCCCTCCTGGGTCATGCGGCTGCCGCCGAGCCGGGTGAGCCGTTCCTTCACGTCGTCGGGCAGCGAGGGCGAGCCGCGCACGTCGAAGCGCAGCTCCACTGCGGTCGAGGTCTTGTTGACGTGCTGGCCGCCCGGCCCGCTGGCGCGCACGGCCTTCTCGACGAGCTCGTCGTCCTGCAGGGCGATGGCGTCCGTGATGGGGATCATCCTCCCCCCATAACCTGGGAGGGCGGAAAACTCAGCGCCTGAGCTCGATCAGGTCGAGCACCGACGCCTGTTTCGACCACGGCAGCACCAGCCGGTAGTGGTCTTCGCCCAGCCGTTCGAAGGCGCCGATCTGGTCGTGGGCCGGGTCGTGGCCGTAACCGGCTTGGCCGCCCACATAGACCAGGCGTCTGGCGCCGTCCTCGTAGAGCCGGCCCCACGGACGCTGCGATCCGGTGATCTTCTCCAGCAGCAGCTCGCCGCCAGGCCCTTCCTCCACCTCGCAGCGGAACCACTCGTAGGCGGCGAAGGCCGGCCCGCGGCCGCCGGGGCTTCCGAGCTTCACCGTCCGGCAGTAGTAGGCGCCGGGCTCGGGCCGCGACTCCCGAAGCGCCGCCTTGCGATCCACCAGCAGGCCGAGGTTGGCGAGGTCGGGGCGGTGGCCGCCCTGGCGCGCCTGCCGCAGTCCTTCGCTCCAGGCCTGGTCGATGCGCGCCAGGCGCCGGGCGTCCTCGGGACTGGCTTCGGCGCGCCAGTCGTCGGGCTCGGCGCGCGCCACGGGGCCGAGCTGTATGCCCGCGTAGAAGGCCGCGACGGCGAGCGCCGCATGGATCGTCTTCTTCACCGGCATCAGAGCATTCCGAGCCCGTTCAGCGCCTCAATCGACCGCCTGGCCGAGCTGTGATGCACGAAGACGCCGCCCGCCTGCTCCCATAGGCTCCGGTACTTGTCCTTGTCGTCCACCAGCACGTCGCCGGGATGACAATGCTCGCGCTTCAGCGCGGCGCTGGTGGTGATCACCGGCACCCCGGGGAAGTGCCGCTCGGCCCAGCGGCGCTTCTGCGGTTCGGCCCAATTGCCCCTGGGCAGGCCCGTAAGGATGATGGGATTGAGATCCTTCACGGCGTCATAGAGCTCCATGGCGTCGGGCATCAGCGGCAGGTCGGCGAAGAACTCGGGGGTGGTCGCCAAACGCTTCCAAAAGGCGCCCAAACCGTGGCGCTTCTCGAACCTTTCCGGGGGCATTCCTAAGATTTCAGTGGCCCTGCGGTCGAAATCGGCGAGCACGCCGTCGCAGTCCAGATACAGCTGTTTACGCATACGGGAGGTGCTAACGCGCCTGCGGCCTGCAGGTTCGCATCAGCCGCCCTGGCATTCGCCGCACAGCCCGCGGGCCTCCAGGGTGACGGAGCGGACCGCGTAGCCGGCGCTCGCCGCCGCCGTCAGCTGGCTCGAGAAGTCGGGCTCGAACTCCTTGGCCGCCCCGCAGCAGTCGCAGATGAGGAAGGCGGCGCTGTGCCGCTCGGCCTCCATCCGGCAGGGGACGTAGGCGTTCAGGCTCTCGATCCGGTGCGCGAAGCCCAGTCGCTCCAGGAACTCCAGCGCGCGGTAGACCGTCGGCGGCTTGGCCGGCTCACCGGCGTCGCCGTAGGCGGCGATCAGGTCGTAGGCCTTCAGCGGCCCTTCCGCGCCGAGCAGCAGCTCCAGCACGCGGCGACGGGGCGGCGTCAGCCGTTCCTGCTCGGCCGCGCAGCGGGCTTCGGCCGCGCCAAGGGCCGCGGCGAGTTCGGTCCCGTGGATGCCGTGGGGCGATCCATGGTCGTGACGGCAGGCCTCGCTCATGCTCCCTTCGCTAATCGGGCGCGGCGCTCGCCGCAACAGGCTTGACTGCCCGTTATGTTATTTCATAACACCTCGCATCGCAACTCGCCGAAGGGTCCTCCCATGCGCAAGCTCGTCTGGTTCGCCGCGTCCGCCCTGGTGGCGGGCCCGGCCTTCGCCCAGCCGGCGGAGGTGTCCGAGGTGGTGGTGTCCGGCGCGCCCTACGCGGTGCCGATCGAGGCGACGACGGCCAGCGTGGACGTCCTGCGGCGCGAGGCGCTGGACCTGGCGCCCCCCGCGGGCCTCGGCGAAGCCCTGGCCGGACTGCCGGGCGTGCGCTCCACCTTCTTCGGGCCAGGCGCCAGCCGGCCGGTGATCCGCGGCCTCGCGGGACCGCGGGTGCTGGTGCTGAACAATGGCGTCGGCCTGATCGACGCCTCGGCTCTCTCGCCGGACCACCAGGTCGCCTCCGACCCGCAGGAGGCGCAGCGGATCGAGGTGCTGCGCGGCTCGGCGGCGCTGCTCTACGGCGGCTCGGCGATCGGCGGGGTGGTCAACATTATCGACGACCGCATCCCGGAGGCGCGGGTCGAGGGCGTCGACGGCCGGGTTCTCGGCGCGCTCTCCAGCGTCGACGATGGGACGATGGCCTCCGGGGCGGTGAAGTTCGGCCTCGGCGACTTCGTCCTCAGCTTCGACGCCCTGCGGCGGGAGAGCGACGACTACGAGGTTCCCTCCCCGGCGGAGTCGCGCCGCCAGCTCGAGGCCGACGGCGAGGAGTGGCCGGGCCCGGTGGACGACGTGGTGGAGAACACCGCCGTGGAGCTGACGGCCTATGGCGCCGGCCTTTCCTGGATCGGCGAGCGCGGCTTCCTCGGCGCCTCGGTGAAGCGCACGGAGACCAGCTACGGCGTGCCCGGTCATGCGCATCACCACGAGCACGAGGAGGGCGAAGAGGGCGAGGAAGGGGAGGAAGGGGAGGAAGGGGAGGAGGGCCACGAGGAGCATGAGGGGGAGGGTGTGGTCATCGACTTGGAGCAGACCCGCGTGGATCTGCGCGGCGGCCTCACCGCCGACCTGGGACCCTTCGAGCGCCTGCGCCTCTCGGCAGGCTTCGCCGACTATGAGCATGTGGAGATAGAGGACGGCGCGCCCGCGACCCGCATCGCCTCCGACGGCGCCGAAGCGCGCGTGGAGCTGGTGCAGCCGGAGCGCAACGGCTGGCAGGGCGCGGTGGGCCTTCAGGCGCTGCAGAAATCGATCTCGGCGGAGGGCGCAGAGGCCTTCATCCCGCCGGTCGACATCTCCGAGGTCGGGATCTTCACCCTCCAGCGCCTGGACCGCGAGGGCTGGGGCGTCGAGGGCGGGATCCGCCTGGACCGGCGCGAGCTGGAGAGCCCGATCGGTTCCCGCGACTTCACCAACGTCTCAGCCAGCGTCGGAGCCTTCCTGCGGCCGGTCGACGGCCTGTTCCTCGGGACCTCGCTGACCCGTACAGCCCGGGCGCCCACCGAGACCGAGCTGTTCGCCGACGGCGTGCACGCCGCGACCCGCGCCTACGAGGTGGGCGATGCGAGCCTGGATACCGAGGTCGCGTACGCCCTCGACCTGACGCTGCACTATTCGCGCGGGCCGCTGAGCAGCGACCTGCACCTGTTCGGCGCGCGCTACGAAGGCTTCATCGACCTTAGGCCGACCAGCGAGACGGACGAGGAGGGGACCCCCATCTTCGCCTATCGCCAGACCGACGCCGACTTCTGGGGCGCAGAGGCCGAGCTCGGCTATCAGCTCTGGGAAGAGGCCGAGCGCAGCTTCACGCTTGAGCTGGCGGCGGACTATGTGCGCGGGGCGACTGACCTCGGCCCGCCCGCACGCATACCGCCCTGGTCGGCGAGCGTGCGCGGCGTGTTCGAAGGCGGCTGGTGGACCGGCAAGCTGGAGCTGCGCGAGGTGGGCGAGCAAGATCGCGTCGCCGAGTTGGAGCTGCCCACCGACGGCTACCGGATGCTGAACGCCTCGCTGGTCTTCCGCCCGCTGAAGGACGACGACGGCTTCAAGGTGTTCGCCGAGGCGCGGAACATCAACGACGCCGAGGCGCGCGAGCACGCCTCGTTCCTGAAGGACCTGGCGCCGTTGCCGGGGCGCAGCTTCAGGGTCGGCGTGGGTTACAGGTTCTAGGCGCTTTTCCCTCCGTTCATGGGGAGGGTGGAGCCGCGCGGAGCGCGGGGACGGGTGGGGGAGGCCCGCGCCGCGAGGCGCCCGGCCGTCGAGCGCCCTGCAGCGCCTCACTTCCCCACCCGGTTCGTCACGGTGCTCCGAACCACCCTCCCCATGCGGGGGAGGGAAGGGATTCAGACCTCTTCGGACTCGGTGCTCGGGGCGGCGCCTTCGGAGCCAGCCTCGAAGGTGCGCGGCGCGCGGCGGCGGCGGGGCCGCTTGGCGGGCGCTGCGCCGTCTTCGGTGTCGGGGGTTTCGACGCGCGGGGCGACCGAGGACTGCAGGAAGGCGGGGGCGTGGCTCTCGCCGCCCTCAGCGTCGCGCAGCATCGGCGAGGGGCGCTCCTCGGCGGCCACCAGCGGTGTCGCCTGAGGTTCCGTCACCGGCATCGGATCGCGCTCGGGGCGCTCGCCCCGCTCAGTGCGGTCGAACCGCTCGCGGCGTTCGCCGCCGCGGTCGTCGCGGTCGCGGCGGCCCTGGCCCTCGAAACGCTCGCGCGGGCGATCCTCGCGCGGACGGTCATCGCGCGGACGGTCATCGCGGGGCCGCTCGTCGCGGGGACGGTCGTCGCGGTCGTTGCGCTCGCCCCGGTCGCGGTCACGGCCGCCGGCGAAGCGGTCGCGCTGGCGATCGTCACGCGGACGATCATCGCGGGGACGCTCGTCGCGGTCGCTGCGTTCGCCCCGATCACGATCGCGTCCGTCGCGCTCGCGCCCGTCGCGGTCCCGGCCCTGCCAGGCGCCGCGGGCTTCGCCCTCGGCTTCGCCGCCCTCTCCGGCTTCCTGGGCGGCGTCGGCCTCGGCGTTCGCCTGGGCGCCGCTCTCGTCCTCGAAGTCGATGTCGATGCCGGACGTGAACTGGTCGCGCCCCAGGATCTCGCTCGCTGAGCGCTGCGGCTGCATGGCGCGCAGGAGCCGGAAATAGTGCTCGGCGTGCTGCAGATAGTTCTCGGCCAGCACCCGGTCGCCCGCTGAGCCCGCGTCGCGCGCCAGCTGCTGGTACTTTTCAAACACGTGCTGGGCGTTGCCGCGCACCTTGACGCCTTCAGGCCCGTTGGAGTCGAACGCCCGGTTGGCGTTCTGCTGCTGAGGCTTGCCGCCGCCGCCGCCGCCGCGATTGCGGCCGCGCTGACGCTTCATACCCTTGAAATCTCTCATTCGTCGCTGACCGTCTCGGGCGCCGCGCTCATGGGGAACTAAGGCGATTGGACCCGTGTGGTTCTGATCGGAGCGGGCGGTTGCAGCCCAGGATCCGTCTGTTGATGAGCAGGTTTCCCCGTCTTCCAACCTGGCTTGAGGAGGCGCGCGTCACGCGAGATTTGCGGGCTCGCGCCTGCCGGAGCGGTCTTGCGCCTCTGTGGGGGACGCTTGAACCTGTTGCACCGGCCAATTGGGGTGGAGACGCTTGCAGATGTACCGATTCAGCGGCCGGTTTCCAAGGCCTTTTTCGCACCTGCAACGACACGGTCCCGGTCGGCCAGGTCCTTGAAGGTCTGAACGTCGAGGGCCCCGGCCTCGCGGAACAGCGCTTCGACCGCCGCCTTTTGGTCGTAGCCGATCTCCACAGCGAACCGGCCGCCGGGTTTCAGCACCCGCAGGATCTCGGGCGCCAGCCGGCGGTAGGCGTCCAGCCCGTCCCGTCCGCCGTCCAGCGCCAGCCGCGGCTCGTGCTCGCGCACCTCGGGCTCCAGCGTCTCGATCACGTCGGTGGCGATGTAGGGCGGATTGGAGACCACCAGGTCGAAGTTCTCGTCCGCCAGGCCCTCGGTCCAGTCGCCGCGCAGCAGGGCGCAGCGGCCCGCCAGCCCGAGGGTCGCGGCGTTCTCCCGGGCCACCGCCAGCGCCTCCTCCGAGACGTCGACGCCGAGCCCGCGGGCCAGCGGCCGCTCCGCCAGGATGGCCAGAAGGATCGCGCCCGAGCCGACGCCGAGGTCGAGGACGTTGAACACCTGGTGCTCGCCGAACGCCTTCAGCACCAGGTCGATGATGGTCTCGGTGTCCGGGCGCG
Source organism: Phenylobacterium sp. (assembly GCF_036263695.1). GTDB lineage: Bacteria > Pseudomonadota > Alphaproteobacteria > Caulobacterales > Caulobacteraceae > Phenylobacterium. Next base: position 2,637 of record NZ_DATAGM010000364.1, on the reverse strand, counting down.
GGGTCAGCACGGCGGGCGTCACCCGCAGCATGATCTTCCAGAAGCCCCGCCGGCCGAGGATGTGGCTGACCGGCTCGCGCCGCTCGCGCCGGTCGAGATAGTCCAGAAGCCGCGCCTCCTGCTCCGCCGTCAGCGGCCGGTGCGGATCGGTCAGGATGTCGATCCGCGCGGCGTCGGCGGCCGCCTCCACCAGCAGCCGCGCGTCGATCACCGGCCCGGCTAGGCCGGCGGCCTCCAGGCGGCTCTTGGCGGCGGACCAGGCCTGAACGAGGGTCAGGGTCAAACGGCGTCTTCCCGAATAGGCGCGGCGCAGGCGTCGCCGAGGCTCACCTGCCCGCCCTGGGTGACGTGAACGTAGATGCCGCAGTTCATGTGCCCATAGGCGTCGTAGAGGCCCTTCACGATGTCCATGTCCCGCTCGGCGGTGTCCGGGTTCACGTGCGTCGCCGCGCAACGGACTATGGGCTTGAAGACCTCCGCCCGCGCCCAGCCCAGCATCAGCCGCCGTCCGGTCCAGTCGTTCTCGGCCCAGGCCGGCCAGCCCTCGACATAGAGGTTGGCCCGAAAGCGCAGCGGATCGATGGGCATGCCCATCCGGCTCTCCAGGTCGCGCACGCTGGCCATGTTGATGATCGAGACGTGGCCGCGCGGGTGATCGGTGAACCGGTGGCCGTCCACCGCCTGCACGACGCGCAAGGGCCCGCGGGCCTCCTCACCCAGCAGGTCGGCCACCCAGCGGGCGAACGCGTCGCGGCCCTCCAAGTCGGCGAGCCGCTCGGCGAACATCGGGCGGCCGGGCGCCTGCGCCTGCAGAAGGGTGGTGGCCGCATCGTAGCGGGTGCGCGCCTGGGCGACCTGCGGGATCGACATCAGCACCGTGAACTTCTGCTTGGGGATGAAGGCCGGCGCGTCCGGGTCGTAGCCGGAGGGTCCGTTCTCCACCGCCCAAATGCGGTCGCACGGGAAGGGCTGGCCAGGAACGAGCTCGGCCGCCTGCAGCGGTTCCGGCGTAAAGCCTTTGACGGGATGGCGGAACAGGGCCGCGACGAAGCCGGTCATCCCAGGTCTGTTGCCGCAAGACGGATCGGTCTACAAGGGAACGGCGACGCTTCGCCTAGGGTTGTTCGTCGCGGGGGAAGGGAGATGCTCGCTTGCGTCGAGACCAGGACCGGGCGCCTGGCCCGCAACAACGCGCCAGCCGTCTGCCCTCCTGGCTGCTGAACGCCGCCCCCTGGGTCGCCCTTGCGGCGACCACCGCCGCCCTCTTCTACCGCGAGCCGCCCAAGCCCCAGCCGGGGATGAGCGTCCAGCAGGTGCTCTCGCCGGAGGAGCACGACCTGGCCGAGCCCGGCCGCGGGCGCCTCGCCACCGCCCCCCACAAGATCCCGCCCAAGGGCTGGAAGGACATCCTCTGGCGCACCTATCAGGAGGTGACCCACGATCGGCTGAGCGCGGTCGCCGGCTCGGTCACCTTCTACACCCTGATGGCCATCTTCCCGGCGCTCGGTGTGTTCGCCTCGCTCTACGGCCTGTTCTCCGACGTCGAGCAGGTGCGCCAGCAGCTCGCGGACCTGGCCACCGTCTTCCCGCGCAGCGTCCTGGACCTGATCGGCGAGCAGATGATGCGGATGGCCACCCGCCGGCCGGTCAGCCTGTCCGCCGCCTTCGTGATCTTCCTGCTGGTTTCGGTCTGGAGCGCCAACGCGGGGGTGAAGGCCCTCGTGGACGGGCTCAACATCGCCTACGACGAGATCGAGAAGCGCAACTACTTCCTGCGCGTGGCGCTGACCTACGCCTTCACTTTCGGCGCCCTGGTGTTCCTGACGCTGGTGACGGTCATCCTTGTCGCGGCGCCCATCGCCATCCGCAACCTCGGCTATCTGCGGCTGCTCGAGGCCTGGATTCCGCTGCGCTGGGTGCTGTTGATGCTGCTGGCGGCGAGCGCCTTCTCCGTCCTGTTCCGCTACGGCCCCTGCCGCAAGCGCGCCAAGTGGCGATGGGTGATGCTCGGCGGCCTGTTCGCCGCCGGCCTGTGGCTGGGCGGATCCCTGGGCTTCTCCTGGTACCTCAACAATATCGCCCACCTGGACGTGACCTACGGCTCCCTGGGCGCGGTGATCGCCTTCATGCTGTGGGTCTACGTCTCGGTGATGGCCGTGCTGATCGGCGCCGAGTTCAACGCCGAGATCGAGCACCAGACTGCGCTCGACTCCACCTCTGGCCCGCCGAAGCCGATCGGCCAACGCGGCGCGGCCATGGCCGACACCGTGGGGCTCGCGTTGAGGGGCGGGCTGACCGCCGCGATCACCGCCGCCTGGCGGGGCGGGCGGCGTCAGGCCGATCGCGTGCACGGCTTCATTCGGCGCCGCAAGGTCGACCGGTCGAAGAAGGTCGATGCGGGGTCATCGCGATCCGCCAACAGGGCCGCCTGATCAGGCGGCGCCGCCGCTTCGACCCTCGCCAAGCTCCTTCGCCACGATTTCGGCGGCGGCGCCCTGCAGATAGGCTCTAGCCTTGGCGAGCCACTCGGCCGGCACGGCCACCCCGCCCCTGGACATCGCCCCCAACCACCTCTCGAACGTCTCCAGCGACGGGGGCGCCGGGTTCTGGCCGTCCGGGTTCATCAGGGCCAGCATG
>NZ_DATAGM010000363.1:0-1724 GCF_036263695.1 Phenylobacterium sp. | reverse complement strand
GCGGGACCGAGGCCGGCCTCGCGGAAGGCGGCGAGGGCCTCGGCGGTGTTCTGGCGCAACGGGCCCCCGTCTGCGGCGTGCACGAGCTGCAGGTGCTGGGCGGCGAACTCCACGTCGACGAGGCCGCCGGGCGAGAGCTTGAGGTCCCAGTCGTGCTTTGGCGGGCGCTCTCGCTCGAGCAGCTCGCGCATCTCGCGCACGTCGCCGGCGATGCGTTTGGCCTCGCGGGGCCGGCGCAGGGCCTGCTCGATGGCCCCGGCGGCGTCCTCTGCGAATGCCTCCGAGCTGGCCCAGACGATGCGGCCGCGGGTCAGCGCCAGGAGCTCCCAGGTGTCGGCCTCGCCGCCCTCGTAATAGTTCTCGAAGGCCCGGAAGCTGACCGCCACAGGGCCCTTGGTGCCTGAGGGCCGCAGCTGCATGTCGACCTCATAGAGCGGGCCCTCGGTGGTCGGCGTCGACAGCGCCGCGATCAGCCGCTGGGTGAATCGGGAGAAGAAGACGTCGGCGCTCCACTCCTTGATCGTCGAGGCCGCATCCGGCGCGCCGGCTCGGTAGAGGGTCATCATGTCGATGTCGGAGGTGGCGCTCATCTCGCGCGAGCCGCATTTGCCCAGCGCCACCACGGCGACCTCGCCGTCGAAGTCGCCCCCGATCCGGCGCACCTCGTCGAGGGCCACGGGTGCGAGGGCGGCGATGCAGCTGTCGGCGAGGTCGGCGAAGGCGCGGCCGGCGACCTCGGCGCTGGCGCTCCCGCTCATCACCTGCAGACCGATGCGGAAGGCCTGCTCGCGGTGCACGCGGCGGACCGCGTCCATGGCCGCTTCGAACCCGTCCGCCCGCTGCGCCGCCGCCGTCATCAGCTGCCGATCCTCCTGCGGGTCGATGCTGTCGAAAAAGCCTGGATCGAGCATCGCATCCAGCGCCGCCGGCCGGCGCGAGAGGGTGGCCGCCAGACGCGGGGCGAAGGCCATCACCTGCACCACCAGCTCGAACAGCTTGGGCTGAGCCAGGAACAGCGACTGCAGCTGCACGCCCGAAGACAGCTTGCCGAAGAAGTCGGCGAACCGGTTGAAGGCGTCGTCCGGCGCGCCGGTGGCGTTGGCCGCCTCCAGCAGGCGCGGCGCCAGGCGCGTGAATAGCTCCCGCCCCCGCGCCGTGCGGGTGGCCGGGATGTGGCCGTGGTGCCAGCCGCGGATGGTGCGCGAGACCTGGGGCGGGTTGGAGAAGCCCATCCGCGCCAGGGTCCGCAAGGTCTCCGGATCGTCGTCGACGCCGGTGAACACCAGGCTGCCGAAGCGGGAGGCCAGCTCCTCCTCGCCCGCGAACAGCTCGCCGTAGCGGGCGTTGACGGTCTTCAGCACCTTGATGACGGACGCATCGAAGCTGCGCAGCTGGTCGTAGCCGGCCAGCCCCGCCACCCGCCGGCGATCGGCGTCCGCTTCCGGCAGACGGTGGGTCTGCTCGTCGCCCACCATCTGGATGCGGTGTTCGAGCGCCCGCAGGGTCCGATAGGCCTCGGTGAGCTCGGCGCAGGCCTCGGGGGTGACGTGGCCGGCGTCGCGCAGGGCGGCGAGAGTGTCGAGGGTGCGCCGGCCCCGCAGCTCGGGCTGCCGGCCGCCCAGGATCAGCTGCTGGGTCTGCACGTAGAACTCGATCTCGCGGATGCCGCCGCGGCCGAGCTTCAGGTCCTGGCCCTTGGCGACCAGCCGCTCGTCCACCTTGTG
>NZ_DATAGM010000362.1:0-3272 GCF_036263695.1 Phenylobacterium sp. | reverse complement strand
TTTCGGTGCGCCAGACCGGAACCGGCGCGGTCGACGGGCGCGACTGCGGCAACGGCCTGGTCATCGACCACGGCGGCGGCTGGGAGACCCAGTACTGCCATATGGCCCAGGGCAGCCTTCGCGTGCAGCCCGGCCAGAAGGTGGCGGCCGGCGAGCCGATCGGGCGCATCGGCCTCTCGGGCATGACCGAATACCCGCACCTGCACATCACCGTCCGCCGCGCGGGCACGATGGTCGATCCGTTCGTCCCGGCCGGGGGAGATGCCTGCCAGGCGCAGAACCCGCTGTGGGACGCCGCGGCGCTGGCACAGCTCGCCTACAAGCGCCAGACGGTGCTCAACGCCGGCTTCACGTCGGCCGCGGTGCAGATGGAGGCGCTGGAAGCCGGCGCCCTGCCGCCCGCCGGCCCGGATGCTCCAGCCCTCGTCGCCTATGTCCGCGCGATCAACCTGGAGCCGGGGGATGTGCAGGAGCTGACGCTGCGGGGGCCGGCCGGCGGAACGGTCGCCACGAGCCGGGGCGAGCCGCTGCAGCGCCCGCGGGCCCAGCACATGATGTTCGTGGGCAAGAAGCGGCCGCCGGAGGGTTGGCCAAGGGGCCGCTACCAAGCGACCTATGTGGTGATCCGCGCGGATGGCCAGGAGGCCGCGCGAAAGACCTTCGAAATCAGTCTCTGAGACCGCTTCCGTACGGCCGCGGAGTTGTATAAGCTAGGCCTGTCAGCCTAGCTCTCCATGGCTGTGTCGCTTTGGCCGGGTCGTAGAAGCACAAGCTTCACGGCCCGGCCTTTCGCTTTCTGGAGAGGCGCGAAGCCCTAGTGGCCGCCGCCGGCGCGCTCGCGCAGCACCAGCACGCCAATCACGGTCGCCGCGACGGAGACGAACAGCGAGCCCAGGAAGCCGGCGTCGGTGCAGAACAGCAGCGTGAAGAACAGCACGACCACCGCGATGGCCAGCGAGCCCCACTTGGTCATCCCCATGACCAGCTTGTAGGTCGAGGTCTGCTCCGAGATGTCCATCTCGCCGCGGTGATAGTCGGAGGCAGGTCCGGCCATGAGCTTACGTGGTCTCTCTGTCTGAACAGTCGAACTTGCGCCGGGTGCTACACGAGAGCGCCGCGCCGCTCAAGCCGGCCAGGCGGCGAGCAGCGCACGAAGCGCCGCCACCAGGGCCAGCGGCTGGTCGACCATGATGTGATGGTTGGAGTCGGGGATGGCGATCTGGACCATGTCCTTAGGCAGCGGCGAGCCCCCGCCCTGCAGGCGGCGCTGCGCCACGCCGGATTTTTCGCCGTAGATGTGGGCGACGGGCACCTTGACGTCGGGCGGGCCGCCTTCGGCCAGACGGTTCATCGCCGTACGGTCCAGCTTGTTCCACATCGCCGGGTCGAACCGCCAAGTCCAGCCCATGCCCGAGCCGTCCTCCAGCGGCGCCTCCTTCAACGACTTGCGGGCGATGAAGTCGGCGACGAACAAGTGGCCAGGCGCCTGGGGCGGCATGAATCGGAAGCGCTTCAGCGCCGTCGGGATGTCCGGATAGACCCGGTTCGCGCGGTCGGTGGTGGGGATGTTGCGCACCCGCTCGGCGCGGCGCTCCATCTCCTTCTGCTGGGCCGGGGGCGGGCCGCCGAAGCCGGTGTCCACCAGCACTGCCGCATGCATTCGATCCGGGTGGCTCGCCGCGGCGAAGAACACCTGCGAGCCGCCGAACGAGTGGCCGATGTAGATCGGCTTGCGGCCGCCTTCGTATAGCCCCGCCGCCCGGGCGCAGGCCTCGGCGTCCTCGGCGAAATCCTGGAAGGCGTAGGTCTCGCGCCAGTCCGACGCGCCCATTCCGGCCAGCGACATGGAGGCGACGCGGTAGTCCTCCGCCAGGAAGGGGGCGATGAAGCTCCACCAATCGGCATGCGCCGAGTTGCCGTGCACGAGGAGGAGGCCCGGCTTGCCGACCTTGCCCCAGGTCAGGAGCTCGATCTTGGTGCCGAGCGACTCGACGAACTGGCGCTCGGGCGCCTTGGCGATGGCGTCCTTGAACCACTGCGGCGCGTCCGGCTCGCGGCCCTCGAAGGGCGCCAGCGGCGACTGCACCTCGGGCGGCAGCTCGCCGGGCTCGGTGTGAACCGGGCGGTCGTCGTCGAAGGCTTCCGGCTTGACGGCCGGCGATGCGTCTTCGGCCATCAGCCGCTACCCCTCGCTATCGCACACAAGATTGCGCGATGCTGACTAACGGGCGTTTGAGAAATGGCAAGCGCCGAGGAGTCACAGCTCAGCTGCAACCGCGGCCCCACCTTGGCCGTTTGCCCTCTCGCATTCGTGATCAACAGGAGCTCGTCATGACCTCGTACAAGCCCGCCCGCCTCATCGGCCTGGCCGCCGCCTTGGCGCTGGCCGGATCCCTCGCCGCCTGCGGCGACCGGGAAGCCGAGAGCGAAACCGCCACCTCTGAAGCCGAAGTCTCGACCGACGCGCCGCCGGAACAGGTCAGCGACACCCAGCTGAAGGCCGCGGCCGACCAGGCCGCCGCCGCGGCCGCCACCGGCGCCACCGACGCCGGTGCGGTCACCAGCACCGCGCCGACGATGGATCCGGCCGCCGCCCCCGCCGCCGGCACCGCGACGACGACCGCGCCTGCCGCGCCAGCCGCCGGACACTAAAGTCTAGGCCTCTCCCCCCGCGGCGCGGGGGGAGAGGGTTTAGGAAACCAGCGCCTCGAACTCGTCGACGAGGCGTTCCATCTGCTTCACGCCGGCGGCCCAGAAGGCCTTCTCACGGGGATTGAGGCCGAAGGGCCTCAGCGCCTCCACGTAGGTCCGCGTGCCGCCGGCGGCGAGCAGCTCCTCATAGAGGGGGGCGAAGCCGGCTGGATCCTCCCGCCGCTTCTCCATCAGCCCGCGCACCAGCAGGTCACCGAAGGCGTAGGCGTAGACGTAGAACGGGGCGTGCACGAAGTGGCTGATGTAGGCCCAGTAGTGCTCATAGCCCGGGTTGAGCCGGATGGCCGGCCCCAGGCTGTCGCCCATCACCTTCAGCCACAGCCTGGAGATCTCCTCCGGCGAGAGCTCGCCCTGCGCCCGGCGGGCGTGGAACTCGGTCTCGAACTGGTGGAAGGCGATCTGGCGAAAGACGCTGTTGAGGCCGTCCTCGATCTTGCCGGCCAGAAGGCCGCGCCGCTCGTCGGGTGTCGACTCGGCCAGCAGCCGCTCGAACACCAGCCCCTCGCCGAAGATCGAGGCGGTCTCGGCCAAGGTCAGCGGGGTGTCAGCCAAGAGCGTGC
>NZ_DATAGM010000361.1:0-10278 GCF_036263695.1 Phenylobacterium sp. | reverse complement strand
TGGTGACGCCGAGCAGCAGCTGGGCCGAGCGGCAGACGCCGGGGATGACGTACTGGTAGATGGTCCGCTCGTTGGAGGTCTCCGCCGCGCCGCGCTCCAGCGGATTGGCGGTCTCGGGCGTGATCTTCACCACCTCCAGCCGCGTGTGCGCCGGGGTGGATGCGAGGTAGAACCTGGCCGGCGCGGCGGCGTCGGCGCTCTCGAAAACGACCTCGGTCGAGCCCATCGGAACGTAGAGGCCGTCGCGGTGGCGAAGGTCGTGGGCCTCACGGTCCACGGTGACCCGCCCTGCCCCGCCGACGTTGACGATCCCCAGTTCACGCCGCTCGAGGAAGGGCTTGCCCTTGGCGGATTCCGGCTCGGCCTGCTCGGGCAGGCGCAGCGGCCCGCCGGCCGGCGCGGCGCCGCCGATCACGAACCGCTCGTTGTGCGAGTAGTTGAGCGAGATCTGGCCCGGCTGGAACAGGTTCTGGACCAGGTAGCGGTCGCGCAGCTCGTCGTTGCTGGCCCCCTTCATCATGTCCGGATGGGTGGCTTGGTAGACCTTCTGGAACATGTGCGGACCTCCCTTGCCCGGCTTAGGTAACCGGTGTCATCTGCCATGGCAACGACGACCTGAGGCCGCCATGCCGACGCCCCTCACCCGCCGCCAGACCCTTGCCGCCGCCGCCGCGCTGGCCACGGCGCCGTCCATCGCCCACGCGGCCGATCCGGTGGCGAGCACCCGGCACGGGCCGGTGCGGGGACGGTGGGAAGACGGGGTGCTGGTGTTCAAGGGCGTCCGCTACGGGGCGGACACTGCGCGGCGCAGGTTCCGACCGCCCGTGGCGCCGCGGCCGTGGCGCGACCCCCTTCCCGCCTTCGACTACGGTCCGGCCTGCCCCAGGTGGGCGGCGAGGCGCGGCAGAGCGAGGACTGCCTGTTCCTCAACATCTGGACGCCGGAGATGGACGGGCGGGCGCGGCGGCCGGTGCTGGTCTATTTCCACGGCGGCGCCTACTCGACCGGCTCAGGGTCCAGCCCGCTGTACGACGGGACGCGGCTTGCGCGGCGGGGCGATGTCGTGGTGGTGACGGTGAACCACCGGCTGAACGTCTTCGGCTACGGCTATTTCGCCAGGCTCGGCGGGCCGGCGTTCGCCGACGGCGGCAACGCGGGGCAGCTGGATCTGGTGCTGGCGCTGCGCTGGGTGCGCGACAACATCGCCAACTTCGGCGGCGATCCTTCCCAGGTCACCGTCTTCGGCCAGTCAGGCGGCGGGGCCAAGATCGCGACGCTGATGGCGACGCCTGCGGCGGCGGGGCTGTTCCACCGGGCGGTGACGATGAGCGGCCAGCAGGTCACCGCCTCGGGGCCGCTGAACGCGACGCGGCGGGGACAGGCCTTCCTCGAGGCGCTGAAGGTGGACGGACCCGAGGCGCTGCTGACCCTGCCGGAGGAGCGGCTAGTGGAGGGGCTGGCGGCGAAGGATCCGATCCTGCCGTTCGGCCCGGTCTACTTCGGCCCGGTGCTGGACGAGCGGACACTGACCCGCCACCCCTTCTATCCGGACGCCCCAGCCCAGTCGGCGCACGTCCCGATGGTGATCGGCAACACCCGCGACGAGACCCGGGCCTTCCTGGCGGGCGATCCGCGCAACCACGCGCTGACCTGGGAGGAGCTGCCGGCGAAGCTCGCGCCCGAGATGCGGGTGGACATCAGCCCGGATGTGGTGGTCGCCGAGTACCGGCGGCTCTACCCGGCCTACACGCCCAGCGAGGTGTTCTTCGCGGCCACCACGGCCGGGCGGTCCTGGCGTGCGGCGGTGATCGAGGCGGAACTCAGAGCCCACCAGGGCTCGCCGGCCTTCGTCTACCAGCTCGACTTCCCCTCGCCCGACCGGAAGCTTCGGGCCATGCACACGCTCGACATCCCGCTGATGTTCGACAACGTCGCCGCCCCGGGATCGCGCACCGGCGCGGGGCCGCAGGCGCAGGGGGCAGCCGACCAGATGAGCGGCGCCCTGCTGGCCTTCGCCCGGACCGGCGATCCGAACCACCCGGGGATCCCGCGCTGGGAGCCGTACGGCATGGCGCGGCGGCAGACGATGGTGTTCGACGTGAGCCCGCGCCTGATCGACGATCCCCGCGGCGGCGAGCGGCGGCTGTTCGCCAAGGTCCCGTATGTGCAGCCGGGGACCTAGTCATTCCTGACCACTGGCGGCGCTCCAAGTGAGCGTCTAAACCTTGGCCGAGAGGACCGCGGGACGGCGGCCGGCCGGGAGGGATGGATGACCGATCTGAGCTTGAACCGCCGCTGGGTGCTGGCTGGGGGCCTGTGGGTGGCGGCCGCGGGGCCGAGCTTTGCGCAAGCCGCGCCGGTGGTGGAGACAACCTCCGGCAAGGTGCGCGGATCGACCAAGGACGGCGTGCTGGTGTTCAAGGGCGTCCCTTACGGCGAAGACACCTCCGGCGCGAACCGCTTCATGCCGCCGAAGAAGAAGGCGCCGTGGACGGGCGTGCGCGATGCCCTGGCCTATGGCCCGACCGCCCCGCAAGGCGGGGCGGCGCCGAACCGGCCGCCGGCGCCGGCGGGCGCTGCGCGCCACCCGAGCCCGATCATGCCCGACCGGCCCGATCCTACCCCGCCGCCGGTCAGCGAGGACTGCCTGGTGCTGAACGTCTGGACGCCGGCCACCACCGGCAAGCGGGCGGTGATGTTCTGGATGCACGGCGGCGGCTTCACCACCGGTTCGGGCTCGTCGGTCTGGTACGAGGGGGTGAATATCGCCAAGAAGCAGGACGTGGTGATCGTGACGATCAACCACCGCCTGAACGTCTTCGGCTACTGCGACCTGTCGGCCTATGGCGACCAGTATGCCGCCAGCGGCAACGTCGGCATGCTCGACTGCGTGGCGGCGCTTCAGTGGGTGCGCGACAACATCGAGCGGTTCGGCGGCGATCCCTCGCGGGTGCTGATCCACGGGGAGTCCGGCGGCGGGCGCAAGACCTCGATGATGATGGCCTTCACCCCAGCCCAGGGGCTGTTCCACCGGGCGGTGGTGCAGTCCGGCTCGGCGCTGCGGATGGACGGCCGCGAGCTCGCGCAGGCCAAGGCCAAGCGGGTGCTGGAGGCGCTGAACATCGCCCCGGCGGATGTGGGTAAGCTGCGAGAGGTTCCGATGGCGGACCTGCGGGCGGCGGGGGCCAAGGCCAGCGCCGGCTACGGCCAGTTCCGGCCCGTGGTGGACGGCAAGCTCCTGCCCCGCCACCCGTTCGAGCCGGACGCTCCGCAGGTCTCCAAGCACATCCCGATGATCATCGGCACCAACCGCACCGAGGCCTCAGTGTTCATGGGGACCGACCCGGCGATGGACGCGCTGGACGATGCGGGCCTGAAGGCGGAGATCGGAAAGCTGGTCCCGGCCGGCGAGGCGGAGAAGGTGTACGCCCTCTACAAGCGGCTCTATCCGAAGAGCAGCAACGCCGAGATCGCCTACATGGTCTCCACGGACCGCGGCTACTTCTTGGACTCTACGATCCAGGCCGAGCGCAAGGCGGCCCAGGGCGGGGCGGGCGCCTACTACTACGCCTTCTACCGCGAGACCCCGGTGCAGAACGGCCGCTACTTCGTCCCGCACGCCGAGGAGATCCCGTTCGTGTTCGACACACTGGGCAACGCGCAGCGGATGGTGGGGCCGGTGACGCCGGAGGCCCAGGCCCTGGCCGACAAGATGAGCGCGACCTGGGCCAACTTCGCGAAGACCGGTAAAGCCGAGGTTCCGGGCGGTCCGGCCTGGCCGCCCTACAATGCGCGGACCCGTCCTACGATGATCTTCGACGAGGGATCGAAACTGCGGGTCGAGAACGACCCACGCGGCGAACAGCGGCGCACCATGCTCGCCTTCGGCTCCCAGCAGGACCGCCAGAGCGAGCTCCCCGCCCCCGGCCAGCGCGGCGGCGACGAGCCGGCGTAGGGCGGTTCCTCGCCGACCTGCCCGCCAAAGGACCGGCCGGGCCTACTCGCGGCCTTCGCCGGCCAATTGCGAATGAGACGCAAAAGAGATTGCAGTTGCGAATGCGTCGCAATATACGCTCCAGCTTGGAGACGAGGGGTCTCGCACACCGAGGGGATAATCCATTGAGCGCTTCGAAGGGTAGGGCTTTGCGCCCGGCCAGCCTGAGACTGGGCGGCACGTCGACGATGTTCGGCTCGGCCATCTGCCTGACGGCTCTGGCCCTGGCGCCGACGGCGGCGCTCGCCCAGGCGGCCGAGCCGGCCGAGGAGCTGGCCACGGTCAAGGTGCAGTCCACGGCCATCGAAGCCAACCCGAACGCCGAGCCCGGCGTGCCCTACAAGGCCAAGACCTCGGGCGACGAGCGCCACACCCGCCCGCTCGCCGAGACCCCGCAGACCATCACTGTCCTCACCAAGTCGCAGATCGACGACTCCGGCTACACCGACCTGAAGGCCATCCTCGACGCCCAGCCCGGCATCACCCTGGGCACCGGCGAGAACGGCAACGCCTTCGGCGACCGCTATGTGATCCGCGGCCAGGACGCCCGCAGCGATTCCTTCGTAGACGGCCTGCGCGATCCCGGCATGACCATCCGCGAAAGCTTCGCCATCGAGCAGTTGGAGATCACCAAGGGGCCGAATTCCAGCTTCGCGGGCCGCGGCACCTCAGGCGGGGCGGTGAACGCCATCACCAAACAGGCAAGCACCTTCCTCGACTTCGCCAATGTGCAGGGCACGCTCGGCACCGACGAGCACGTGCGGCTGACCCTGGACGCCAACAAGGCGTTCAGCGAGACGCTCGCCGTGCGCGGCAACCTGCTCTACGCCAAGGAAGACGTGCCGGACCGCGGCCCCGCCGACCGTGAGCGCAAGGGCGCCGCCGTGTCGCTGTACTTCACCCCGACCGACGCCTTCGAGGCGACCCTCGACTACTACGGCCTGCGGGCCAAGGACCGGCCCGACGTGGGCGGCTATCTGACGGGCGGCGTGCCGGTGCGCAACGTGCCGGTCTATGCGCAGTCCGAAGACTTCCTGGTTTCCGACGTCGACACCTTCACCGCCCGCCTGAAGTACCACTTCAGCGACGACATCCGGCTAACCAGCCTCACCCGCTACGGCGAGGCGGACAACGGCTACGTGCTGACCGGCGCCCGCGGGACCACGACGAACGCCAGCAACCCCGGCGGGGTCTATGTCACAGGAACCGTCTCGGACCATCAGGGCTGGCAGAACGTCGAATACTTCGCGACGCAGGAGAACCTGTTCATCACGAAGGACCTGTTCGGACGCAAGAACGAGCTGATCCTCAGCTTCGAGTACTCCGACCACCAGGTCCTCAACGGCATCTACCGCCTGACCCGCACCGGTCCCTTCAACTGCGCCACCGGGACCTCCACCACCCTTAACAGCTATTGCATCATCGGGCCCGACGGGGCGGCCGTTGCGGGCGTCAACAACCTGCTGCGCCGCAACATCCAGCGGGGGCCCTACGACCAGGACTGGCGGATCGAGACCACCTCCTTCTCGGTCATGGACACCATGGACCTGACGGACCGGCTGACCGTCTTCGCCGGCCTGCGCTACGACACCTTCGACTTCGAACTCGGCGTCCAGAACACCACCACCCTGGTGCGGAGCGACTACCCCTACTCCGACGATCTCTGGAACGGCCATTTCGGCGTCACCTACGACCTCGGCGGCGGTGGGATGGTCTATGCCAGCTACGCCACTTCCGCCGACATCAACGGCGGCGAGTCGGACGTCGGCACCAGCACCGGCTACGGCGGCGCGATCATACTCAACGGCGCCATCTCCGGCGCCAAGCCGGAGCGTTCCGAGAACATCGAGATCGGGACCAAGTGGAACATCCTGGACGAGAAGCTGCTGCTCACCGCGGCGCTGTTCCAGGTCACCAAGACCGACGTGCACGAGGGAAACGGCTACACCACAGTCGGCACCTTCAACTCGGCCGAGAACCGGGTGCGCGGCATCGAGCTGGGCGCCACCGGCAATCTCACGGACAAGCTGACCGTACAGGCCGGCGTGACGTTGATGGAGGCCGAGGTCCTCAAGTCGGCGACCCCCGGCATCGTCGGCATGACGCTGTCCAACTTCGCCGAGCAGTCGGCGGTGGTGCAGGCCAAGTACCAGCTGACCGACAACTTCTACTTCGGCGGCGCGGTGAAGTACGAAAGCGAGCGCTACGGCGGCCAGCCGGACACGGCCCCCGCCCGCAACGCCGCGGGCCAGTACACCCAGAAGGTCCCCGGCTACACCGTCGCCGATGTCTTCGCCGCCTACCGGGTGAACCCGAACCTCGAAGCGCGGCTGAACCTCAGCAACATCACCAACGAGGACTACTACCTGGCGGTCTACCAGGGGGGCTTCTTCCTCTACAAGGGCGACGCCCGGGCGGTCCGCTTCACCCTCAACTACGACTTCTAAGGTCGAGCCTTAGACGTTAAGAGCAGGGCCGGCCTCACACGGGTCGGCCCTGCGCATATCGGACCCATGCCAATGCCCGCCGCGGGCGCCCTTCCTGCGAACATCCACTGCGCTCACGACTACGAGGACCTGGCCCGACAGGCGCTCGAGCCGGCCGTGTTCGCCCATCTGGCCGGCGGCGCGGGCCGCGACGTGGCGGTGCGGAACAATCGCGCGGCCTTCGAGGCGCTGAAGATCACCCCGCGGGTGCTGCGTGACCTGAAGGCCGGATCGACCCGCCTCAGTCTTGGGGGCGAGGCGCGGCCGCATCCGATTTGGCTGGGCCCCGTCGCGTTCCAGGCCCTCTTCCATGCCGGCGCGGAAGTCGAGACGGCGCGGGCGGCCGCGGCGGTCGGCGCCGGGCTGGTGGCCAGCACCCTGTCGTCCGTCACCCTCGAGGAAATCGCCGCGGCGGCCGGACCGGACCGCTGGTTCCAGCTCTACGTCCAGCCGGCGCGCGAGGCGACTCTCGACCTCGTCCGACGCGCCGAGGCCGCCGGCTACCGGGCGCTCGTGGTGACGGTGGACGCGCCGGTCCACGCGCCGGGACTGACCAGCCTGCGGGCCGGCTTCCGCGGCGGCCAGGCAAGCGCCAACCTCGCTGGCTGGACGGCTCCGGAGGCTGCGCCGGCGCCCGGCGAAAGCCGCGTCTTCCAGGGCCTGATGCCGGCCGCACCCACCTGGGCCGATATCGACTGGCTGCGCGCGCAGACAGCGCTGCCGCTCTGGCTGAAGGGGGTGATGCACCCCGACGATGCGCGCGCCGCCCTCGCCGCCGGGGTCGACGGGCTGGTGGTGTCGAACCATGGCGGCCGCGAGCTTGACTCCGCGCCGTCCAGCCTGAGCGCCCTGCCCCCTGTTCGCGCGGCCGTGGGCGAGAGCTTCCCGCTGCTGTTCGACGGCGGGATCCGCTGCGGCGAAGACGTATTCAAGGCCATCGCGCTGGGCGCCGACGGAGTGATGCTCGGCCGCCTGCAGGCCTGGGCCCTGGCGGCGGCCGGGGCGCTGGGCGTCGGCCACATGATCAAGCTGCTGCGGGAAGAGCTGGAGGTCTGCATGGCTTTGGCCGGTTGCGTCGATCTTGCGGACATCCGCAGGGCCGAGGTCCGCGCGGAGACGTGGGCGGGCAAGGAGGGTCCATGCTGATCGCCATCGACAAGGTGCTGACCAAGGACGAGGTCGCCGCCTGCCGCCGTCGCCTGGACGCCGCCCAGTGGCTCGACGGGGCGCTCACCGCCGGGACCTTGGCCCGCAGCCAGAAGACCAACCAACAGCTGGACGACGCCGATCCGGCCGCGATCGCCTTGGGCGAAGACATCCTGCGCCGGCTTTGGCCGCATCCGCTGTTCATCTCGGCCGCCCTGCCGGCCCAGATCTTCCCGCCCCGCTTCAACCGCTACGCGGGCGGCGGCGCCTATGGCGCACACGTGGACAGCGCGCTGATGCGCCCGCCGGGCGGCGAGCGGACCCTTCGCAGCGACCTGTCGGCCACCCTCTTCCTTTCGGAACCCGAAGAGTACGACGGCGGCGAGCTGGAGATCGAAGGCGCCTTCGGGGTCCAGGCGGTGAAGCTCGAGGCCGGCGACCTCATCCTCTACCCCTCCAGCAGCCTGCACAGGGTCACGCCGGTGACGCGCGGCGCGCGCATCGCGGCCTTCTTCTGGATCGAGAGCCACGTGGCCGACGAAGGCGAGCGGACGCTGCTGTTCGACCTCGACCAGGCGATCCAGGGACTGACTCTGAAGGCCGGACCCGACCACCCTCAGCTGCTGAAGCTGACCGGCGTCTACCATAACCTGCTGCGCCGCTGGGCCCGCACCTAAGCGGGCGAGACCCATCGGCATTCTCGGGGTCGCCATTCCTTCTTTGATTGCGACGCATTCTCAGTTAGAGGCTGTGCAATGCTTCGCGGGGCTTCGATTGCTGGTGCGGCGCTCGCGCACGACGAGTGGCGCTCGACGAACGCGCAACAGCGCGCCGTCGCTATCGGCCTCGTGCTCGGCCTCCACCTGGCGGTGCTGGCGAGCTTCGTCGTCGCAGGCCTGAAGGCCCCGCCGGAGCCGCCGGAGGCGATACTGGAAGTCAGCCTGCTGAGCGCCGAGCCCGTCGCCGCGGCGCAGCCCAGCCAGGCCCAGCCTGCCGAGCCGACCCCGCCGGTCCCGACGCCGCGCCCGCCGGAGCCGACCCTGCTGTCGACCCCCGCGCCCACGCCCTCCGCGATGAGCGCGCCGCCAGTCGAGCGAAGGCCGGCGGATCCCGCCCCCGCGGCGCCCGCGCCCTCCCCCGCTCCGGCCCCGGCCGCGGCCTCGGCCGATGCGCCCGCCGCCACGACCGGGCCGGTGACGCCGCCGAACTTCAGCGCCGCCTACCTGAACAATCCGGGGCCGGTCTATCCGCCCTCGTCCCGGCGCAAGCGCGAGGAAGGCGTGGTCCGCCTGCGCGTCCACGTAAGCGCCGAGGGCAAGCCCAGCCAGGTGCTGCTCGAACGCTCCAGCGGCTCGTCAGACCTCGACGAGGCGGCGCTGGACGTGGTGCGCAAGCGCTGGCGGTTCGCGCCGGCCCAGCAGGCCGGCAAGCCCGTCGCCGCCTGGGTGATCGTGCCCCTGGAATTCTCACTCAAACGCTGAGAGTACGACCGTTGGACAACCCCTTAGGTTTCAGCCACTTCCTCGCCCAGGCGGACCTCGTCTCGCGCACCATCCTGGTGCTGATGGCCGCCGCCTCGCTGACCAGCTGGTACCTGATCGTCACCAAGCTGATCGCCGGTGCGAAGGCCCGCGCCCGCTCGGCCCGGTTCCTGGAGTTCTTCTGGAACGCCCCCTCGCTGGACGCCGTCGCCGAGAAGCTGGAGGGGAGCAAGCCGGACAACGCCTTCGCGCACCTGGCCCAGCAGGGCCTCGTGGCCATGCAGCACCACGACCGGCACGGGGCCCACAGGCTGCACGAGGCCGGGACGACGTCGGAGTATGTCACCCGGGCGCTCCGGCGCACCATCGACGAGGAGACCGCGGCGATGGAGTCCGGCCTCACCATCCTAGCCTCGATCGGCTCGACCTCGCCGTTCGTCGGCCTGCTTGGCACGGTGTGGGGCATCTACCACGCGCTGCTGGCCATCGGTATGTCGGGGTCGGGCACCCTCGACAAGGTCGCAGGTCCCGTGGGCGAGGCCCTGATCATGACCGCCATCGGCCTGGCCGTCGCGATCCCGGCCGTGCTCGGCTACAACTTCATCGTCCGCAGCAACCGCATCACCCAGGCGCGCCTCGATGGGTTCGCGCACGACCTCTACACCTTCCTGGTGACCGGGGCTAAGGTCGGCGCGCCGCAGCCCGCCCCTCGGCCCGTCGCCGCCCGGCAGAGCGCCTGACGATGGCCTTCGGCAGCTTCGGAACCCAGCGCAACAGCGCGCCGATGGCGGAGATCAACGTCATCCCGCTGGTCGACATCATGCTCGTGCTGCTGGTCATCTTCATCGTGACCGCGCCGCTCCTGACCCATTCGGTCAAGATCGACCTGCCAAAGGCGGCCAGCGCGCCGGACATATCCCGCCGCCAGGCGGTGCAGTTCGCCATCGACGGCGGCGGCCAGCTCTACTGGAACAGCGAGAAGATCAGCCGCGCCCAGATGGTCGAGCGGTTCCGCCTGGCCGGCGCCGAGTCCGACCCGCCCGAGCTGCACCTGCGCATCAGCCGCACGGTGCCGTACGAGACCGTGGCCGACGTGATGAGCGAGGCGAGCAAGGCTGGGCTGGCCAAGGTCGGCTTCGTCACCGATCCATCCGCGCCGGCGACGCCGGTG
>NZ_DATAGM010000360.1:0-13431 GCF_036263695.1 Phenylobacterium sp. | reverse complement strand
GGCCTCGACGGCCAGTTCGTAGCTTCTCGCCCCGAAGCCTGAAACCAGGCCTGTGGCGGCGAGGGAGACATAGGTGTGCCTGCGGAACTCCTCCCGCGCGGCCGGGTTCGACAGATGACACTCGACGATGGGAATAGCGAGCATCTTCAGCGCGTCCAGCAACGCGATGGATGTGTGACCGTAGGCTGCGGGATTGATGACCAGGGCGCTGGCGGCTTCTCTGGCCTCCTGCACCCAGTCGATGAGCTCGCCCTCATGGTTCGACTGACGGAACACGACCGTGCGGCCGAGCGCGGCGGCGCGGGCCTCACAGGCCGCTCGCACGTCGTCCAAGGTGTGTTTTCCGTAAATCTCCGGCTCACGGACGCCCAAGAGGTTGAGATTGGGGCCGCTCAGCACATAGATCGGTTTCGACATTCGGCCCCGCGGTCGATTCCGGCGTCTTGTACCGGCGGAGCGCAGGGGTCACAAGCACTTGGCGTATAGGCCCATGATGACCCTGACCATCAACGGAGAGACCCGGGCGTTCGACGAGGTCCGCGATATCGCCGGTCTCGTGACGGCGCTCGGCCTGGATCCGCGCAAGGTCGCCGTGGAGCGCAACCTCGAGATCGTACCCCGCTCGGTCTACGCCAGGACCCCGATCGCCGACGGCGACCGGATCGAGATCGTGCAGTTCGTGGGAGGGGGATGATGGACGGCGCCTTGCAAGCTGAAGACACCTGGACCGTCGCGGGACGCACCTTCCGCTCGCGGCTCATTGTGGGCACCGGCAAGTACAAGGACTACGCCCAGAACGCCGCTGCGGCCGAGGCGGCCGGCGCCGAGATCGTCACTGTGGCGCTGCGGCGGGTGAACCTGTCCGACCCCAGCCAGCCGATGCTCGTGGACCATGTGAAGCCGGACCGCTTCACCTTCCTGCCCAACACCGCCGGCTGCTACACGGGCGAGGAGGCGGTGCGGACCCTGCGCCTGGCGCGCGAGGCCGGCGGCTGGGACCTGGTCAAGCTGGAGGTGCTGTCCAACACCAAGCACCTGCTGCCCGACATGGAAGAGACCCTGCGGGCGCTGAAGCTGCTGGTGGCCGAGGGCTTCCAGGTGATGGTCTACACCAACGACGATCCGGTCTACGCCAGGAAGCTGGAAGAGGCGGGGGCCGCGGCGATCATGCCGGCCGGCGCGCCGATCGGCTCGGGGCGGGGGATTCAGAACTTCCTCAACCTCGGCCTGATCATCGAGCAGTCGAGCGTTCCCGTGCTGGTGGACGCCGGAGTGGGCACGGCCTCGGACGCGGTGCTGGCCATGGAGCTCGGCTGTGAGGCGGTGCTGATGAACACCGCCATCGCCGAGGCCAAGGACCCCATCCGCATGGCCAAGGCGATGAAGCACGCCGTGATCGCCGGCCGCGACTCGTACCTGGCCGGCCGCATGCCGAAGCGCATGTACGCAGACCCTTCGAGTCCGCTGTCCGGAATGATCTGAGGCCCTACCTCCGGCCGCCCGCGGCGGAGGTAGGGACCCGTCTTAGGACTGCCCCGGCCCGACGCCGGTGGATTGCTGCTGATCTTGGGCGATCTGGCCGCCCTTTTCCGACTTGTCGTCGTGCCGGTGGACGGGGCGGACCGGCTCGTCCTTGCGGCCGTCGGCGCCTTGGACGCCTGGCTGGGTCTCGCCCTGCGGGGCGGAGCGGTCGGTGTTAGGGTCGGCCATAGGGGGGAACTCCTCGTACTGATCGAGGGCACAACCGACCGCACCGAACCCCTGTTCCCCGAAATGCATCGCCATGCAACCGCGCCTGCACCGGTTGCAGACAAGCGCTGCAACAGTGGCGCCTTTCGCCGTGCGACGGTGCATCTGCTCGCCTTCTGCGAGCGCTCCTAAACAGCCGTCCAACAAAGGGGCGGCGGGGGCCGCGTCGAGAAAAGCAGGGACGGAAGCAAGATGATGAAGCCGCTGGAGCTGGCCGTGGGCGCCGTGGTCGCGATCGCGGTCGCCGCCACCATCGCCGACACGGCCGCCGGCCAGACGCCGCCGGCCGACCGGGGCGTGACCATCCGCCTGGCGCAGGCCGACACCGCCGCGCCGGCGCCGAAGAAGCTGGGCTCGCCGGTGCGCTACGCCCTGGCGTCCATCGAGAAGACCTGCGGCAACGTCACCTACAAGCTCTCCACCGGCAACGGGAAAGGGACCTGCGCCACCGGGGTGGCGGTGGCCGAGTGCACGGACGGGGCCGGCAACACCGCGCGCCTGTATTGCGAGCGCGGCTGCACCCTGACCACGGGATCGGGAGCCTGCCAGGAGAAATAGGCTCTAGCGGGGCGTCATACCCGGCCGGCGAACCACCTGATCCCCCCGGTTTCATCGGCCCATCCTCGCCGCCTGCCCCTGCCGGGGCGGGCGGCTTTTTCTTAGCTGGCCGCCTGCTGCCCGCCGCCGGCGCGGGCCCGGGCGATCGCCAGCCGCAGAGCGTCCATGTCGGCGCCGGACACCGACGCGCCGCCGACTATGAAGTGCGGCGTGCCTTGGATCCCGAGCGCCTCGGCCAGCTGGTGGTTGTCGCTCAGGTGCTTGTTCACCGCGTCGGATTCGGCGGAGGCCTTGACCGCGTTCGGGTCGAGCCCGACGGCGACGAGATTGCGCTGAATGGCGGCGGCGTCGAGGGCCTTTTCGGCCATCAGCCGCTGATGCAGCTCGAAGGCCTTGGGCTTCACCGCCGGCGAGGCCATCACCTGGGCCGCCACCAGCGAGTCGCCGCCGAAGATCGGGTACTCCTTGAAGACGAAGCGCACGTCCGGGTTCTCGCGGATCAGCGTCGCGATCTCCGGGGCCACCAGCTTACAGTAGCCGCACTTGTAGTCGTAGAACTCGACCACGGTGATGGCGCCGTTCGGGTTGGCGACCAGGTCCCGCGGGTCGCGCTCGAGCGCCGCCTTGTGCTTCTCGTAGCCGGCCTTGGCGAGGTTGGCGGCCTCGGCGGTGCGCTTCTCCTCCAGCTTGCGGCTGACCTCCACGAGCACCTCGGGGTTCTCGAGCAGGTAGGCGCGCACCTTCTGGCCGAAGGCCTCGTCGGAGGTGCGCTGGCAGCCGGACACGGCGAGGGCGGCGGCGGCGAGCGCCAGGGCGATTCGGAAACTCATGGACGTAAGATGGCCCCAGGACGGGTTAAACCAAGGTCAGCGGATGGAGCCGCGGGCGATCGAGCCTTCCTTGGCCAGATCGCGCAGATCGTCCTTGGAGGGCTCGGAGGCCAGCACGATGTCGGTGGCGCGGCGCCATTGCGGCGTGTCCTTCGACAACTTCTCCCGGGCCCGCATGGCGAAGACCCGGGCCTGCTCAGCCTGGCCGATGGCGAAGTTGTATTCGGCGGTGGCGAGCCGGGCGAGGCCCTCTTCGCCCTTGCGGTCGTAGGCCTCCGCCAGCAGCCGCCAGGCCACCGCGTTGTCCTCTTCCTGGGTCACCGCCTTGCGCAGCTCGGCGATCCCTTCGTCCAGCTTGGCCGGCTCACCGAGGGCGATCAGGGTCTGGCCGAGGTTGATGCGCAGCAGGGGGGCCTCGGGCATCAGCTCGACGGAGCGCCGCTGCGGCGCCTCGGCTTCCTTGGCCCGCCCGAACTCGAACAGGATTTGGCCCTTCAGCTCCCACAGGTAGGCGTTGGTGGGCTGCTCGACGAGCAGTTCGTCGATGATCTTCAGCGCCTTGTCGGGCTGCTTGAGCTGGTAGTAGGCGATCGAGCGTGCGTAGCGCGCCGGATAGCTCGTGTCCTTCTCGCCGTACTTGGTGATCGCCACACCGGGATTGAGGAAGCCGTCGAGCTTGGCCTTCATGACCTTGTACTCGGCGATCATCTCCGGCGGCGATTCCTTGTTGTAGGACGGCAGCGTCTGCACCTTGGCCTCGAGGGCCGAAATCCGGTTCGAGGAGATCGGGTGGCTGCGGAAGTAGGCGTAGCGCCGGGCCTCGCTGAACACCTCCTGGTAGCGGAAGTTGTTGAAGAACTCGACGAGGCCTTTGCCCGACACGCCGGCCCGCTCGAGGATCTGGGCGCCCGCCTGGTCGGCGCGGTGCTCCTGCTCGCGCGAATGGCCAAGGGCGCCGAGGGTGCCGAAGTAGGGGGCGCTGGTGACCAGACCCGCGGCGGCCTCGCCGGAGCCGGCGAGCGCGGCCAGGACCCCCAGGCCCATGGTCAGCAGGAAGGGGCGCAAGCCCGCGCGGTTCATCTCGCCCGAGCGGGCGGAGTGGCCCCCCGAGAGGTGGCCCACCTCGTGGGCCAGAACGCCCTGGATCTGGTTTGGCGTTTCCGATTCCAGGATCAGGCCGGTGTGCAGGCCGATGACGCTGGGGCCGGCGAAGGCGTTCAGGTCCTTGTCGCCGATCAGCAGGAACTCGACGTTCTGCGGCTCCATCCCGGCCGCCACGATCAGCGGGTCGAGGTAGCCACGCAGCGTCGCCTCGATCTCGGTGTCGCGGATCAGCGACATCCCCTGCGCCTGCGCCTGGGCGGGCGGGACGAGAAGCGAGGCGGCGACGGCGAGGGCGGACGCCAGGCGGGACCAGAACTTAGGGGCGGCCATGCCGTACAATCTCCGAACGCTCCCCCCCGGGGTCCTGTCCGCTTCCGGCGCAGCCGCCGGAAGCGAACGGACAGGCTCCAACTCAAGCCGCAGAGCGGCTCAGCCTGGAGCCTAGACGCTTAGCCGCGGCGCCACCAGCCTCGGCGAGGGGCGGGCGGCGGGGCCGAGATCTCGGCCGGATCCTCCTGCGGGACCGGACGGGCGCGGGGCGCCGGCGCCTCGGCCATCGCCGGCTCCGGCTCGCGGACCGGCTCGACGGCCGGGGCGGGCGCAGGTTCCGGCGCGGGAGGAGCTGGCTCCGGCGGAGCTTCGGCGACGGGGACAGGGGTCTCCTCAGCGACAGCGACCGGCGCAGCGGCGTCCTCGGTCGCCGGAGCGGCGTCCTCGGCGGCCGAAGCGGCCTTGGCGCGGCTGCGCGGACGGCGGGCGCGCTTGGGCTTCTCCTCGGCGGCCGGCAGTTCGACCCACATGTCGTCCGCAGGGCCAGCAACCGCCGGCGCTGCAGCCGGCGCGGTCTCGGCGACCGGTTCGGGCGCGACGGCGCTCACCGGCTCCGGCGCGCGGGCTGGAGCCCGCTCGGCCTCAGCGGCGGACGCGGGGCGCAGGTCCTCGGCCGGATCGTGCCAGACGAAGGGGTCTTCGCCCCAGGGCGCCCAGGGGCGGATCCAGGCGTAGACGTCGGCCGGACGGCCTTCCTCGCGCATCCGGCGACCGCCGCGGCGGCCGCGGCGTCGGCGGCGGCCCTGGCTCTCGTCGTCGTCGCGAGGCGGGCGGCCTTCGCGGACCTCGAACACCTGGCGTTCCGAAACCTCAGCGGCCTCGCCGGGGTCGCGCGGCTCGTCTCCGCGGCGACCACGACGGCGGCGGCGGCGGCGGCCGCCGCGTCCCCCTTCTGCGTCGCCCGTCTCCGCCTCACGCCGGGGCGCGCGGGCCTGGGGCTCGGCCTCGTCCTCGTCCTCTTCGTCAAGGGCCGCTTCGATTTCCTCGTCCTCGGCCTCGTCGTCGAACTCCTCATCCTCGGCGGGCGGGGCGTAGGCCGTCATCGGCGCGGGGGCCACCGGCACGTGGTCGGGCCGCGGCTCGGAGGAGGTCCGTTCGATCTCGTGCTCGGCGTGGGGCAGGGCGTCGTCGATCACCACGGTGACGAACAGGCCCAGGGTCTCGAGCAGCCGCGCCAGGTGCTGGCGCTTCTCGTTGAGGATGTAGAGGCCGACGGCGCGCGGGACCTTCAGGGTCAGCTCGCCGGGGCCCTTCAAGGCCTCGACTTCGACGGCGCGCAGGGCCGCCAGGGCGCTGGATTCCACCGAGCGGACGCGGCCGGTGCCGGCGCAGTGCTCGCACACATGCGTCGTGCCCTCCAGCACGCCGGTGCGCCGGCGCTGGCGGGAGATCTCCATCAGGCCGAAGGGACTGATCTTGCCCATCTGCACGCGGGCCCGGTCGTCCTTCAGCGAGTCCTTCAGCTTCTTCTCGACGGCCCGGTTGTTCTTCGACTCATCCATGTCGATGAAGTCGATGACGATCAGGCCGGCCAGGTCCCTCAGGCGCAGCTGGCGGGCGGCCTCCTCGGCCGCCTCCATATTGGTCTTGAGCGCCGTGGCCTCGATAGTCCGCTCACGCGTGGCGCGGCCGGAGTTCACGTCGATGGCGACCAGGGCCTCGGTCTGGTTGATCACCAGGTAGCCGCCGCTGCGCAGCGGCACGACCGGCGAATAGATCTGGCTGAGGTGGTCCTCGACCTTGTGCTTGACGAACAGGGGCGTCGGCTCGCGGTAGAGCTGCACCTTCTTGGCCTGGGACGGCATCAGCATGCGCATGAAGTCGCGCGCTTCCTTGAAGCCGGCCTCGCCCTCGACCCAGACCCCCTCGATGTCCTTGTCGTAGAGGTCGCGGATCGCCCGCTTCACCAGGTCCTCCTCCTCGTAGATCAGCGCCGGGGCGATCGAGTGGAGGGTGGTCTCGCGGATGTTCTCCCAAAGTCTCAGGAGATACTCGTAATCCCTTTTGATCTCTGCCTTTGTCCGCTTGGCGCCGGCCGTACGGACGATCAGGCCCATGCCCTGCGGCACATCCAGGCTCTGGACCACGGTCTTCAGCCGCTTGCGGTCGGTGACGGTGGTGATCTTGCGGCTGATGCCGCCGCCGCGGGCGGTGTTGGGCATCAGCACGCCGTAGCGGCCGGCCAGCGACAGGTAGGTGGTCAGCGCCGCGCCCTTGTTGCCGCGCTCTTCCTTGACGACCTGCACCAGCATGATCTGCCGGCGGCGGATCACTTCCTGGATCTTGTACTTGCGCATCAGCCGCCGGCGGCGCCGGGCGACCTCTTCCTCCATGACGTCGTCGTCGTCGTCCGCGGCGGCGACCGCGTCCTCGTCATCGGGATCGATCTCACGCGCCGCGACCGGGGCGTCGTCCTCCTCGGCCTCTTCGCGCAGCAGGGCTTCGCGGTCGGCGACCGGGATCTGGTAGTAGTCGGGGTGGATTTCGTTGAAGGCCAGGAAACCGTGACGGTTGCCGCCATACTCGACGAAGGCCGCCTGCAGCGAGGGCTCTACGCGGGTGACCTTGGCGAGATAGATGTTTCCCCGAAGCTGTTTCCTGCTCTGGCTCTCGAAATCGAAATCTTCAACACGGTTCCCATCGACGAGCACCACACGCGTCTCTTCGGCGTGGGCGGCGTCGATCAGCATCTTCTTGGTCATTAAGCGGATCTCCGCGGCGCGCCGGGGCCGTAAGGCCAGGGCGCAGCCAGTTTGTATGAGGGGCGCGCGCAGGTCCGCGGGTCGCGTCGCCAAAGACGGCGCGGGCGGTGAGAGGCCGAGATGGGGCTCGTGCGACGCTGCCCATAATGTGTTCCCAAGACGCGCCTGGGCGCGCGATCGGATGAGTGCGTCGAGGCCGGTGACAGCCGTTGGCGACGCGGGGGGTCGGCGAACGCGGCGCCTGCGAATAGGGCCGGGCGCGTTCACGCGGCGCGACATTGCAACACTGGCCGCCAAAAGGAAAGCGGCTCTCCGTCGCAACGTCTGCTTAACCATTTATGCACCCCCGCCTTGCGTAGTATTCAGACCCTTCAGGTTAGTGGCTGGGGCGAGGCATGCTCGCGCGCGTACGGGGTCTTTTTCGTCGGTCGCCGGTGCGCTTCGGGGTCATGGGCCTGGCGGCGGTCGCCGCTCTGACCGCGTTCGCCGCCTCGCAGGCCGGCGCCACGCCTCCGGGCGTGAAGAAGGTGCGGGTGGGCGGCAGCGCCGCAGAGACCCGAATCGTCATCGATCTCGACAGCTCCGCCTCGGGCCGGGTGAGCTCGGACGGCTCGGGCGATCGCCGCGTGGTCGTCGCCCTGCCGGGCGTCAACGTCGACCAGCCGCTGCAGGGCGGCCGCTACGGCCTGGTCAAGAGCTGGGTGCTGGACGAGAGCGGCGGCTCGGCGCGGCTGCGCCTGGACCTGGCCTCGGAGGCCAGCATCAAGCGCCGGTTCCTGCTGCCGCCGGCCGACGGGATTCCCCATTATCGGTACGTGATCGACCTGGCCGCCGCCAATCCCGCTGCGGCGAAGGCGGCCGCCGCCCCGCAGCTGACCAGCCGTCCGACCCAGGTGCGCGCCGCCCCCCTGCGCCTTCAGAAGGTGGTGGTCATCGACGCGGGTCACGGCGGCAAGGACCCTGGCGCGCACGGGCAGAAGGTGGTCGAGAAGGACCTCACGCTGGCCGCCGCCCAGGCGCTGAAGGCCCGGCTGGAGCGCGAGGGCCGCTACAAGGTCGTGCTGACCCGCTCCACCGACCAGTATGTGCCGCTGGAGAGCCGGGTGCAGATCGCCCGCCGGGCCGATGCGGACCTGTTCATTTCGCTGCACGCCGACGCCGGCACCGAGGACGGGCTGCGCGGCGCCTCGGTCTACACCTTGTCGGACAAGGCCGCGCACCGCTCGGCCAAGTTCGTGAACAAGGAGGACTGGTTCATGAGCGCCAGCGCCTCCGGCGAGGGGGTGCGCGACATCCTGCTGGACCTGACCCAGCGGGCCACCAAGAACCGCTCGGCGGCCTTCGCCGAGGTGCTGCTGGACGGCATCGACGATCACACCCCGCTGCTCCGCCGCAGCCACCGGGAGGCGGGCCTTGCGGTGCTGCTGGCCCCTGACGTGCCGGCCGTGCTGCTGGAGATGGGCTTCCTGACCAACGGCCGCGATGAGGCCAACCTGCGCGACAAGGCCCATCGCTCCCGGCTGATGAACGCCGTCGGCGACGCCATCGACGCCTACTTCTCCGAGCAGACCAAGCTCGCGGCGCGCTGACGCGGGGCGGCAACTGGCCGTTGGCGCCCCCCGCGAACGGGGCTAGAGCAACGACCCTGGGCGGGAGGAGATCCCCGCGGAGGCGAAACGGTCTTGAAACCCCCTGAGAGATGGCTCGCGGTCGCCGGCGTCACGGTGCTCTCCGCCATCGCCGTCGCCGGTCTGTGCCTGGCGATCTATGCGGCCTGGCTGTTCCACGACATGCCCGACGCGGCGGACCTGGCCGACTACCGGCCGCCGACCGCGACCCGCGCCTACGCCTGGGACGGCACCCTGATCGGCGAGTTCTCTCGCGAGCGGCGCATCAACGTGCCCTACGACGCCATGCCGCCGCAGCTGGTGCAGGCCTTCATGGCCGCCGAGGATCGCAGCTTCTTCCAGCACGGCGGGGTCGATCCGGCCGGCCTCAGCCGGGCGATGATCAAGAACGTCTTCAACCTGATGCAGGGGCGGCGCCTGGAAGGCGGCTCGACCATCACCCAGCAGGTGGCCAAGAACGTCCTTCTCACCAGCGACGTGACCCTTGGCCGGAAGATGAAGGAGGCGATCCTCGCCGGCAGCCTCGAGCGGGTCCTGACCAAGGAGCAGATCCTCGAACTCTATCTGAACGAGATCTGGCTGGGCTACCGGTCCTACGGGGTCGGCGCGGCCGCCTACAACTACTTCGGCAAGTCGATCAACGACCTGACCCTCGCCGAGTCCGCCTATCTGGCCGCCCTGCCCAAGGGGCCGCAGAACTATCACCCGATCCGCCGCAAGCAGCAGGCGCTGGAGCGGCGCAACTGGATCATCCGCGAGATGGCCTCGCTCGGCTGGGTCAGCCACGAGGAAGCCCGCAAGGCGATGGCCGAGGACCTGAAGGTCCAGCAGGCGCCGGCGCGCGCCCGCTACAAGGACGCCGACTATTTCGTCGAGGAGGTCCGCCGCCGGGGCCTGGCGACCATGGGCGATGAGCTGCTGGAAGGCGGCTACTACATGCGCACGACCCTCGATCCGCGGCTGCAGACCGCCGCCCGGGTGGCGCTGATGAAGGGGCTGGAGGCCTACGACCGCCGCCACGGCTGGCGCGGCGCCAAGTTCCGCGTCGACATCGCGCCCGGCTGGGAAAAGGCTGCGCTGAAGATCCCCAAGCCCGCCGAGCGCGCCGAGTGGCGCCACGCCGTGGTCACCGACACCGCCGGCGGCGTGAAGGTGCTGACCGTCGAGAACGTGGCCGGCGAGCTGGTCAGCGAGGACGCCGCCTGGGCGCGGGCCGGCAAGGGGCTGAACATCGGCGACCTGATCTTCGTGGAGCCGGGCGAGCAGGGCGGTTTCCGCCTGCGGCAGATCCCGGCGGTGAACGGCGCGCTGGTGGCCATCGAGCCATATTCGGGCCGGGTGCTGGCCATGGTCGGCGGCTATTCCTTTTCGCTGCAGAACTTCAACCGGGCCACCCAGGCCTACCGCCAGCCCGGCTCGGCCTTCAAGCCGATCGTCTACGCCGCGGCGCTGGAGAACGGCTACACGCCGTCCAGCGTGGTGATGGACTCAGCCATCAGCCTGCCGGGCGCGACGCCGGGCTCGGTGTGGCGGCCGGAGAACTACAACCGCAAATACTATGGCGCGCTGACCCTGCGCCGGGGCCTGGAGCTGTCGCGCAACACCATGACGGTTCGCCTCGCCCAGGGCGTCGGCATGCGGCGGGTCGTCGACCTCGCCAAGCGAATGGACGTGGTCGACAACATGGACCCGGTCCTGTCGATGTCGCTGGGGGCAGGGGAGACCACCCCGTTCCGGCTGACCGCGGCCTACGCCTCCTTCGTCAACGGCGGGCGCAAGATCAACCCGCACCTGATCGAGCTGGTGCAGAACCGGGAAGGCGAGGTCATCCTCAAGGCGGACGATCGCAAGTGCCCGCGCTGCGACGCGGGCTTCTCGGGCGACGAGAGCCCCCGCGTGCCGCCAGGCGGGGAGCAGGTGCTCGATCCGGTGACCGCCTTCCAGATCACCTCCATGCTCGAAGGCGTGGTGCTGCGCGGCACGGCGACCTCGGCCCTCGTGCTGGAGCGGCCGGTGGGCGGCAAGACCGGCACCACCAACGAGTACCGCAGCGCCTGGTTCGTCGGCTTCACCCCACAGGTGGTCGCCGGCGTGTTCATCGGCTTCGACGACAACCGCAGCCTGGGCAACGGCGAGACCGGCACGACCGCGGCGGTGCCGATCTTCATCGACTTCATGTCGGAGGCCGCCAAGGACTGGCCGAAGACCGAGTTCAAGCCGCCGAAGACCGCCAAGTTCGGCATGGTGCGCGGCGTCCGCGAGGCCTTCCGACCCGGCACCGAGCCGCAGGCGCGGGTTCCGGTCTCGACCGGCGCCGGCGGCGGGGCGCGTGCGCCGCGCGGGCCGCAGCCCTACACCAAGGCCTGGCCGGGCGGCCGGGTCTCGGGCGCTGACACGGCGGCCGACGCCGTTCGCCCGCCGCCGCCGCCGCCGCCCAAGGCCGCCGACGACATGAGCGGATTGTATTGAGCCGGGCCGCGGCCTATATCGCGCGGCCCATCAACACCCCACGGAGCCTTCTCCATGAGAGCGGATGTGCAGGCCTCTTCGGCCGACATCGAGCAGTCGATCGAACTGCTCAGGAGGCGTCTTTGACTGGGAACCTGCGCTCCGTAAGCTCGACGAGCTGAACGCCCGGGTCGAAGACCCCACCCTCTGGGACGACGCCGAGGCCGCCCAGGCGCTGATGCGTGAGCGGACCCGGCTGGCGAGCCAGGTCGAGGCCGTGAAGAGTCTAGAGCGCGACCTGGCCGAAGCCGTCGAATACGCCGAACTGGCCGACGCCGAGGGCGACGAGTCGGCCCTTGAAGAGGCGCGGGCCCAGCTCGCCGCCCTGAAGGAGCGCGCCGCCCGGGCCGAGCTGGAGGCTCTGCTGAGCGGCGAGGCTGACGGCAACGACGCTTATGTGGAGATCAACTCCGGCGCCGGCGGCACCGAGTCCAACGACTGGGCCCTGATGCTGATGCGGATGTACTCCCGCTGGGCCACGGCTCACGGCATGACCGTCGACGTCATCGAGGAGACGGCGGGCGAGCAGGCCGGCATCAAGTCGGTGACCCTGCAGGTGAAGGGGACCAACGCCTACGGCTGGCTGAAGACCGAGGCCGGCGTCCACCGGCTGGTGCGCATCAGCCCCTATGATTCCAGCGCCCGGCGGCACACCAGCTTCGCCTCGGTGTGGGTCTATCCCGTGGTCGACGACACCATCGAGATCGAGATCAACCCGGCCGACGTGCGCACCGACACCTACCGGGCCTCGGGCGCCGGCGGCCAGCACGTCAACAAGACCGACTCGGCGGTGCGCCTGACCCACATCCCCACCGGGATCGCTGTGGCGTGCCAGACCGAACGGTCCCAGCACCAGAACCGCGACCGGGCCTGGAAGATGCTGAAGGCTAGGCTTTACGAGCTGGAGCTGCAGAAGCGCGAGGCGGCCCAGCAGGCGCTGGAGGACTCCAAGACCGACATCGGCTGGGGCCACCAGATCCGCAGCTACGTTCTGCAGCCCTACCAGATGGTCAAGGACCTGCGCACCGACGTGGAGACGTCCGACACTCAGGGCGTGCTCGACGGCGACCTCGACCCGTTCATGGCCGCCTCATTGGCCCAACGTGTGGGAGCGACCCGGGCGGCGTAGCCCGTGGACGAATCGCAGCCGCAGACCCTAGCTTCGGCTCATCGGATGCGGGGGCATGCCAGTGATGCGTTGGATACGGGGAGCGGTTCTGCCGCTGACCCTGATGGCGGGCCCAGCGCAGGCTCAGGCTCCGGCCGACGCCGAGCCCGGGTTCTCCTACTGCTCCACCTATGAGGGGATCAACGCGGCCAGCCGCGCCTTCATCACCCAGGTGATGCCCGGACGCGTGACGCGGACCGACACCCATTTTCATGGCGATCCCAGCGGGGCCTATACCGAGACTCGGATGGAGACGCGCCTGAAGGCGTCGTTCGACGCCGCGGGCATCGAGACGCACGTCACGAACCCGCGTTGCGAGGGCTGGCCGACGCGGAAGCTGGCCGAAGAGTACCGGGCGGAGATGGCCCAGCGCTGGCTGGGGGATGGTGTTCCGCTGTTCGAGTTCGAGTACGCGCTGACCGGCGGGCCAGTCGGAAACTTCACGCCCTATTCGGGGAAACGGCCGCAGGCGAGCGCGGCCCCTCAGCCGTCAGAGCCCTCGAACGGCCCCGCATTGATCGTGAGCGGCCCCACAAAGGAAGAGCGCGCGGAACGGCGGCAGCAAATCCTGCGCCAGGAAGCCGAGCAGAAGGCGGAGCGCAAACGCTCAGAGCAGCGCAAGGTCGAAGAGGCGCGCCGCCAGGCGGAGGCGAGGGCGGCGTTCGAGGCGTGGAAGAATGCGCCGCGCAAGGCGTCTTCCTGCGGCGGTCGCGGCCAGCCGACGTGCAGCGTCTCCCGTCAGTAGAGGGTCGCCGATGAAGCTGTGGCTTGCCCTGCTTGGTGCGGGCGCGATGCTCGCGCCGTCCGCCGCGCTCGCCGAAGCCGCGCCGGCCTGGTTCATCTGCGGCGCCAAG
>NZ_DATAGM010000359.1:0-11998 GCF_036263695.1 Phenylobacterium sp. | reverse complement strand
CGGTGAGCAGCGCCCGCGAGGTCAGCGGCACGAAGATCAGCGCGGCGAGGCAGAAGATGGAGATGAAGATCAGCCCGGCGGCGACCGGCTTGCCGACGCTGAGTTCGGCGTTGACGGCGTGGGCGCGACCCCGGTCGGTGGGCAGCCGCCCCCACAGCTTCGGCAGCACCGTCCAGGTGACAAGGGCGCAGGCCGCAAAGCCGATGCCGGCCAGGAAGAAGAAGGAGTTGAAGAGACGCAGCGGTCCCCAGGCCTCGCCCAGGGCCGCGTAAATCCAGTTGAGCATGTGGCGAAGACCCGACGCAGAGTTATTGCGCCGGTTGTCCGGTGATCCGCCGCCGCTGTCGACGGCTCAGCCTGGGGCGGCGGCGTTCTGCCTCGCCCGGCCGCCCAGCCGGTCCGCCAGCGCGAACACAAGCGGGTTGAGGGTGATGGAGAGCAGGGCCGCCGCCAGGATCAGGTCGTGGGTCCCGCGGCTCATCGCGCCCAGCGAGACGGAGAGCCCGGCCAGGATGAAGGAGAACTCGCCCACCTGCGCGAGGCTGGCGGCGACGGTCAGGCTGGTGGCCCGGTCGAGACGGAAGGCGGCGGTGATGATCAGAGCCGCGATCGACTTGCCGAGCAGGACGATGGCCAGCACCGCGGTCACCGCCAGCGGCTCGCGCCACAGGATAGTGGGGTCGAACAGCATCCCCACCGAGACGAAAAACAGCACCGCGAAGGCGTCGCGCAGGGGGATGGCCCGCTCGGCCGCGCTGTGGCCCAGCGGCGAGCCGTTGAGCACCAGCCCGGCCACGAAGGCGCCCAACGCGAACGAGGCGCCGAACACCTCGTAGGCGAGCCAGGCGATGCCGAGCGCGATCGCCAGCACGCCCAGGGTGAACAGCTCGCGCGACCGGGTGTGGGCGATCTTCACCAGCAGCCAGGGCAGCACGCGCCCGCCGACCACCAGCATCAGGGCGACAAAGGCGGCTACCTTGACCAACGTCCAGACCAGCTGGACCGCCAGCCCCGTCCCGTTAGCCTGCCCCGCGCCGGCCAGCAGCGGCAGCAGCACCAGGGCGACGACGATCACCAAGTCCTCGACGATCAGCCAGCCGACCGCGATCTTGCCGATCTCGGACTTCATCTGCTTGCGCTCCTCGAGCGCGCGGATCAGCACCACGGTAGACGCCACCGAGAGCGCGAAGCCCAGCAGCGCGGCCTCTACGTCGGGCAGACCCATCAGGCGCCCCAGGCCCCAACCCAGCAGAGTCGCGGCGCCGATCTGCACCAAGGCCCCAGGCAGGGCCAGCTTGCGGACCTTCATCAGGTCCTGAGGCGAGAAGTGCAGGCCGACGCCGAACATCAGCAGGATGACCCCGATCTCGGCCAGTTGGGGCGCGAGCTCGGTGTCGGCCACATAGCCGGGGGTGAACGGACCCACCGCGACGCCGGCCAGCAGATAGCCCACCAGGGGCGAGAGCTTCAGCCGGTTGGCCGCCATCCCGAACACGAAGGCGAGCACGAAGCCGCCGACGAGCGTCATGATCAGGCTGTCGGCGTGCGGCATCCGGTCTCCGGCTCTTCGATTGTGGCGAAGCTCTCCACCTGGGGCGGCGGCGCCGACGGCGCAACCGCGCCGGACATAACAGCCGCGTTATCGACCCGGCCGGGCGAGGCCCCCTCGCCTGCCCGGCGAGCGGCTCCTCGCGCTGAGCTTGTCCGTGAGTTGTGGTTTTCTTTCAGCGGTCTACTATCGCGCGTGGGAAGGTTGGGGGAGACGACGATGCGCGCTTTCGTCTGCGCATTGGTCTTGGCGCTGGGTCTTGGCGGCGCTGCGTCGGCGCAGGCCTGGAAGCCGGTCGGCGAGCACGACGGGGTAAGATACGAGATCGACCTGGGCAGCGTCGTGCGCCAGGGCGGCCATGTCGCCTCGACCATGCGCTGGGTCGCTCGCAAGCCGCAGAGGACCGGCGATAGGACGTGGGTGCAGGTCCACTTCCAGCGCCTCGACGACTGCGCGAACCAGACCTTCAGCATGGTCGGGGCCACCAGCTTTGACGCCAGGGGCGCGGTCGTTTCGCGCGACGACGGCTCCGACCGCGCGCGTACCGCGCCGGCCAAGCCGGGCACCGCGGCGGGCCTCTACCACGACATGGTGTGCGCCATCGACGCCAGGCGGGCGGCGATGAAGCCGGCGGTCCCCCTGCCTAAAACCGGCGAACTCTCCTGGACCCTGCTGGGCCAGGACCAAAAGATCCAGACCGACCACTTCAGCCTGGACGATGCGGTGATCGACCTTGGCGAGGGCAAGGTCATGGCTGTGGTCCGGCAAGATTCCCTGACCGCGCCACCCTTGACCACCGGCGAACCGTACCGGTCCGTCGTCAGCGCCTTCCTGGTGGACTGCGAGACCGGGGAGTACGCCATCCTCGCTTCCGACTACTACGACCGCGCCGGCCAGCTGATCTACACCTTCAGCCACGCGCCGGAGACGCTGAAGACCTCGAAGGGCGCCCCGACCTCGCCGGTGGACGTTCTTTGGCGCAACAGCTGCCGCGCCGGCGTGGCGCGGCAGGTGGGCGACCGGCGCCAGGCCGCTATCAGCACCGGCACCGCCTGGCTGGGGCCGAAGGGCTACCTGGTCACCGCCAGCCACGTGATCGAAGGCGCCCGCCGCTTCACCCTCTACCAGAACGGCAAGCCGGTCGGCTCGGCCGAGCTGGTGCTGGACGACCCGGCCAACGACGTGGCCGTGCTGAAGCCGAAGATCGACGGACCGCCCCGCCGGGTGCTCGCGCTGGCCTCCGGGCCGGCGGTGCTGGGCGAGCCGATCCTGTCGCTCGGATATCCCGCGCCGGACGTGCTGGGCCTCTCGATCAAGGCGACCTCGGGCGAGGTCAACGCGCTGTCGGGGGTGTCGGAGAACCAGGCGGCCGACGCCCGCCTGCTGCAGATCTCGGCCCAGACCCACTCGGGCAACAGCGGCGGGCCGGTGCTGAACCGCGCTGGCCAGGTGGTCGGCATCGTCGTCACCAAGATGAACGTCTTGAGCGAGGACGAGCTGGCGCAGAACGTCAACTACGCGCTGAAGGCCGGCTATGTGCGCAACATGCTGCTGGAGCTGCCGGACGCCGGCGGCCACGGCGGGGAGTGGACGCTGGCGCCGGGGCAGAACCCGGCCGAGCTGCTGCAGGGCGCGGTCTTCCTGCTGGTCGCGGACGCCGGGGAGGAAGGCTGATGCGCCGCCTGATCCTGTCCCTCGCGCTGATGCTCGGCCTCGGCGGACAGGCCTTGGCCCAGGAGGGCCGCCCCGCCCGCGACTACGGGCGCGAGTCGTGGGTCCACGTCGGCACGACCAGCGACGGGATCCGCTTCGACATCGACATGGCCAGCGTCATCGTGCGGGAGAACGGCCAAGTCTACTCGGTCTACCGGCAGGCCTGGCCCAAGACCCAGACCCACGGCGGCGTCAGCTTCGTCGAGGCGCGGATGCGCCGCCTCGACGAGTGCGCCGGCGACACCTTCGTCGCCCTGTCGTCGGTGCGGGTGGACGCCGCCGGCCGGACCGTAGCCGTCGAGGAATACCCGCCCACGCCGCTGACGGTCGTCCCCGGCTCGCCCGGCGAGCTGGTGCGCAAGGTGATCTGCGGCGTGGCGGCCCGGCGGGCGGCGCTGACGCCAGCGATCCCGATCAGGGGCGCGGAGGTTTGGAATCGCGTCGGCCCGGCGGGCTCGCAGGTCGACCACTACCTGCTGGAGGACGGGGTGGTCCTGATGCAGCCGGGCGTCGTCCTGGCGCTGGTCAAACGGGTGGGAACGGTGCTCGAGCCCCTGCCAACCGGCGAGGCGTACACCCAGACCATTGGATCCCACCTCTACGACTGCGAGGGTCGGCAGTGGGCTGCGGTGGCGACTGACTACTACGACATGGAAGGCAAGCTGATCAGCACCGAGAGGACGCCGCGGGAACAGTTGCGGCCGACGCCCGTACTGCCCGGCTCCACCGCCGCCGCCGTGCTCGCCGCCGCCTGCGCGCCGGGCGTCGCCCAGGCGACGCAGCGGGCGGCCCAGGCCACCGGCACGGGCACCGCCTGGCTGGGCCCCAAGGGCTACCTGGTCACCGCCGCCCACGTGGTGGAGGGCGGGACGCGCTTCACGCTGCTGCAGAACGGCAAGCGGGTGGGCGCCGCCGAACTGGTCGCCTCGGACGCGGCGAACGACGTGGCGGTGCTGAAGCCCAGGCTGGACGGGCCGGCCCGCCGCATCCTGGGCCTGGCCGCCCAGCCCGCGCCGCTGGGCGCCAGCATCGTGGCCCTGGGCTATCCGGCTCCGGACCGGCTGGGCGTGGCGATCAAGGCCACCGGCGGAGAGGTGAACGCCAACGCCGGGCGCGCGACCGGCCGGCCCGACGATCCCCGCTTCCTGCAGATCTCCACCCCCGTGCACGGCGGCAACAGCGGCGGGCCGGTGGTCGACCAGTCGGGCAAGGTGGTGGGCATCGTCACCAGCGGCCTCACCCGGATGGGCGAGGAGCTGCCGCAGAACGTCAACTTTGCGCTGAAGGCGGCCTATGTCCGCACCCTGCTGGCCGACCTGCCGGACCTCGGCGGCCACGCCGGCGAATGGTCGGTCGAACCGGGCGGCAACGCCGCCGACCGGGTGCAGGAGGCGGTGTTCCTGATCCTCGTCGAGGGCTAGCCCCGGCGGCCGGCCTTCTTCATCAGCCACTGGCCGACCAGCAGCACCAGGGCGGCCACGAAGGCCAGGCCCGCCAGGATCCGCACCGCGTCCACGACGAAGCCCACGATGGCGGCGACGACCATCACCGCCAGCAGGATCATGACCCATCGGCCCATCGGCAGCTCCTGAAACTCGCGCCCTCGGCGGCGAACCGGTCTAGACTGAGATGCGAGGAGGCTAGCATGCGCGGACGCCATCTCATCTACTTCTCCGATCCCATGTGCTCGTGGTGCTACGGCTTCGCGCCGGTGATGGACGAGGTCGCCGAGCGGTTCGGCGAGCGGCTGCCGATCCAGCTGGTGATGGGCGGCCTGCGCCCCGGCACGGACCGACCGATGACCGAGCAGGCCCGCGCCGAGATCCTGCAGCACTGGGCCCACGTGGGCGAGGCGACCGGCCAGCCGTTCGACGAACGGGTGCTGACCGAGCGGTTCATCTACGACACCGACCCGGCCGCCCGGGCGGTGGTGCTGGTCCGCCGGCTGCTGCCGGACCGGGCCATGGCCTTCCTGCACCGGGTGCAGCGGGCCTTCTACGCCGAGGCGCGCGACGTGACCTCCTATCCCGTCCTCGCCGAGCTCGCCGCCGAGTTCGGACTGCCGCCCGAGGGCGTGCTGCAGGCCCTCTCCGACGAGGCGTTGATGCGCGAGACCTGGGGCGACTATGCGCTGAGCCAGAACGCCGGGGTGACCGGCTTCCCCACCCTGGTCGGCGGTCCCAACGAGGCCGGCGCCTACGGCGTCGTCACCCGCGGCTGCGCCCCCGCCGAGCAGATCCTGCAGGTCCTCGACGACTGGGTCGAGCGGACGGAGGGCGAGCGGGGGATCTGGGAAGGCTGACGGAGTCGGAAGCTAGAACGGAAAGAACACCGGGATGGCGATGATCGCCGCGGCCCAGGTGATCAGGTTCAGCGGCAGCCCGACCTTGAGGAAGTCGGTGTAGCTGTAGCCGCCCAGTTGGTAGACGAGCACGTTGGTCTGATAGCCGAAGGGCGTGGCGAAGGCGGCGCTGGCGGCGATCATCACCGCCACGATGAACGGCCGGGGATCGACGCCCAGGCTCTCGCCCAGGGCCACGGCCACCGGCGTCACCAGCACCGCCACGGTGGCGTTGGACAGCGCCTCGGTGAGGAACAGGGTGACGCCGTAGAGGATCACCAGCGCGCCCAGCGGCCCCAGCGGACGCACCCAGGAGACCAGCCCGTCCGTGGCGGCCGCCGCCAGTCCCGTCACTTCCAGCGACAGGCCGATCACCACCATGCCGGCGATCAGCAGCAGGATCTCGGGCCGCAGCCCCGCGTACGCCTCCTCGGCGCTGATCACCCGCAGCAGGATCAGCAGCACCGCGCCCGCGAACGCCGAGGCGGCGATCGGCGCCCAGCCGAAGGTCGCGGCGACCACCACGCCCACGAACACCGCCAGCGAGAGCAGCGCCTTCACGGGCTTGAGCGGCCGGCGCTGACTAAACACCTCCGCGTGGCCGACGCTGCCGCTGTCTGCGCCTTCCAACATCTCGGCGTCGAGCTCGGGTCCGGGCCCCGACGTCGGCGTCAGGCGGTCCAGCAGCCGCCCGCCCACCAGGAAGAGGAAGGCGCCGCCGGTCAGCGCGACGATGAGCCCGACGCCGGAGATCTCGAACACGGCGAAGGTCGGCTGGCCGGCGGCCCGGGCCATGTCGTTGACCAGCAGGTTGGTGGAGGTGCCGATCAGCGTGCAGCAGCCGCCGAGCACCGCCGCGTAGGACAGTGGTATCAGGAACCGGCGCGGCGACAGCTTCATGGAGATCGCCACGTCGCGCACCACCGGCGCCGAAAGCACGACGATGGGGGTATTGTTCAGGAAGGCCGAGGCGGCGCCGCAGAACAGGATCACCAGCCACAGGCCCGCCGCGCCGAGCCGCCGGCAAAGCGCCGTGCCCTTGCGGATGAAGAAGTCGAGCAGCCCCGACAGCTCCATGGCGTAGGCGATCACGAACAGGGCGGCGAGGGCGATCAGCGCCGGGCTCGCGAAGGCCGACTGCACCTCCACCGGCCGGATCGTCCCGGTCGCCAGCAGGGCCGCCGCCCCGGTGAGCGCGACCACGTCCGACCGCACCTTGCCCCAGACCAGGGCCGCGATCACCGCGACCAGCACGAAGAGTGCGGCGACCTGGTCGAAGCTCATCGCGCCATCGAACGGCGAAAGCGGGCGCCGTCAAGGCTCGATGTGGGGGCGCCGCTGCGCGATCCTTCTGCTATCGTGCGCCCATGGCCCTGCCCGACCGCAGCGCGCTGCGCCGTCGTCTCGCCTGGCTCGCCGCCTCCTTCGCCCTGCTGGCCCTCGCCGGCCTTGCCATCTGGCTCGCGCGCCCGGACGAGCCCGAGCCGGCGCCTTTGCCGCCGGCTCCCGCGCCTGCTCCGCCGCAGCCCGCGCCGGCCGCCGACGCCCTGACGCGCGAGGCCCTGGTCGCGGCGGTCGAGGCCGCGCTGCTGCCGCCGCTGACCCCCGGCGAGCGGCCGCCGGCGATCCCGGGGCGGCGCTTCCAGGTCACCCTGCCGATCCGCTGCCCCGAAGCGCTGGGCGCCGCGGCTGGCGCGCCCCTCACCTACACTTACGACACCGTCCAGCAGGCGGTGACGCTCACCGCCCGACCGCAGAGCTGGGAGGACACGCCGCTGGTCGCCGCGGTCGCGCCGGACGGGGCCTTCGAGGCGGTGGAGGGCTTCTGGATCGACCCGCTACCGCTGGCTTCCCCGACCTGCGCCCCGGCGCCCGCCGACGCGCCGACGCCGGCAGCCGAACCGGCGCAAGCCGAGACCGGTGCGGTCGCGCCGCCTCGGGTCGGACTGGCGGTGTTCTTCCAGCCCGGCGGCTCGCGGGCGCTGCAGCGGCGAGACCGGCCGTACCGCATCACGCGCAAGGCGCCGCCGCCGACGGGGGCGGCGCCCTACAACCTGGTGCTAGACGGTCGGGTGACGCCGTTCGAGCAGGGGCCGGCGATCCGCTGCCACGCCCTGCCCGGCGAGCCCCCCGCCTGCCTCATCGCCGCCAGCGTCGATCGGGTGGCCTTCGTCGATGCGGCGACCGGCGCGGTCCTCGCCGAGTGGAGGGGCTAGAGCGCGTCAGGCGAAACTGTGAGCGGTTTCGCCGCCCGGACACGCTCCACCGACTTAGGCCGCCTGCTGGATGTTGGCCCGGTCGAGCATCCGGGCGGCGAACCGCCAGTTGACCAGGTGGTTCAGGAAGGCGTCGAGGAACCCGCCGCGGTCGTTCTGGTAGTCCAGATAGTAGGCGTGTTCCCAGACATCGCAGGTCAGCAGCGGGTGGACGCCCTGACCCACGGGCGCATCGCCGTCGTGGTAGCTGGTGACCACCAGCTTGCCGTCCTTGACCACCAGCCAGGCCCAGCCCGACGCGAAGTGGCCGACGCCCTCCTTCTTGAAGGCCTCCTTGAACCCGTCGACGCCGCCGAAGTCACGCTGGATCAGCTCGGCCAGCCGGCCCTCGAGCGGCGGTTTCTCCGGCGTCATGCAGCGCCAGAAGAAGTCGTGGTTCCAGGCCTGGCCTGACTGGTTCAGCAGCGTCTGGTCGCCCTTCTGCCGGGCGCGGACGATGATCGTCTCCAGGTCGGCGTCCTGAAGGTCGGTGCCGGCGATCAGCTGGTTGGTCTTGTCGACGTAGGCCTTGTGGTGCTTGCCGTGGTGGAAGCCCAGGGTGTCGGACGAGACGTGCGGCTCCAGCTCGTGAGGCTCATAGGGCAGGGGAGGGAGTTCGATGGCCACGGCCGTCTCCTTAAGCGACTGAAGGGAAACGCGGCGGCGCGTCCGCCGCCTCGCGGTGGCAACCTCTACACGGCCCGCAAGGTTGCCGTCTCCCACCCGATTTCACGGCCAGGTTGGGCGGGCGCTAGTGCAGCTCCGCCCGGTAGAGGAACGAGCCCACCGGCGCGCTCTGTCGGTCGTGGATGCGCACTTCGGCGTCGTAGCCCTGAGCGGCGACCACCTGGGCCAGCTGGCGCGCCTTGCGCTCCGCGTGGCCTCCGGACAGGAAGACCAGAGGATAGGCGTTCAGGCCGGCTTCGACCGACCATCCGCCCTGAACCGGCTTCACCGTGATCAACTGGGTCATGGGGCTCTCCCGGTCAATGCGACGTCCTCGCACCGCCCCCTCGCCTGTCCTTATAGCCGCCGTTTGCGACGGCCGGGCGTCACGGTTTTTTGCGTGCATAAATCGGCTGGCCAACTTGACGTAAGGGAAGCGGCGGCGAGGCCTGTCGTTTGTGAGGCGCAGGAACCCGCCTGCACGGCGTCGGTTCCGAGCTGGTCATGCGGGTGCATCACCTCAACTGCGGGACCGACTGCCCAATGGGCGGGGCGCTCATGGACGGCGTGAGCAAGGGCCCGCTGGCTCGGCTCGTGTGCCACTGCCTGCTGATCGAAACCGCAGCAGGTCTGGTATTGGTGGACACCGGCTACGGGCTGCAGGATGTGCGCCAGCCGTATCCCCGGCTGAGCCGCCCCTTCAAGGCGCTGCTCAACATCCGGCTGCGCGAAGAGGAAACGGCGATCCGCCAGATCGAGGCGCTGGGCTACTCGGCGCGCGACGTACGGCACATCCTCATCACCCATCTCGATTTCGATCATGCGGGCGGTCTGGAGGACTTTCCGGAGGCCGCCATCCACGTCATGGATGCCGAGCTGGCGGCGGCCGAGGGCCCTCGCCGCGGCTTCGTCGCCCGCAACCGCTACCGGCCGATGCAGTTTGACGATGTCCGTACCTGGCGCCGCTACCAGGCCGCGGGCGAGCGCTGGTTCGGCTTCGACGCGGTGCGCCAGCTCGACGGCCTGCCGCCGGAGATCCTGATGATCCCGCTGGTCGGACACACCTTCGGCCACGCGGGCATTGCGATCGACACCGGCGGCGGCTGGCTGCTGCACGCCGGCGACGCCTATTTCTTCCGGGACGAGGTGCGCCGGCCGGACCGGCGATGCACCCCGGGGCTCGCTGCATACCAGACGATGATGGAGGTCGACCGCGGTGCGCGGCTCGGCAACCAGGCGCGGCTGCGCGAGCTGTCGCTCGACACGGGGGCCGGCGTGCGCATGATCTGCGCCCACGACCGCGTGGAGTTCGAGCGCTGCCTCGCGGGCGCGCCGCTCTAGCTAGGCGCTCTCCGCCCTCTGCGCCGGCCCCGCCCGGCGGCGCGCCAGCGACAGCTCCCAACCCTCTTCGGCCTTGGCCAGCAGGGCGTCTGCGGTGATCGGCTTCGAGAGGTGACCGTCGGCGCCGGCCTCGGCCGAGGCGCGGGCGTGCTCTGGCATGGCGTTGGCCGTCAGGCTGTAGATCGGCGTGCGGACGCGGCCGCCCGCGGCCTCCAGGGCGCGGATCCGGCGAATGGCGGTCAGCCCGTCCATCACCGGCATCTGCATGTCCATCAGGATCAGGTCGAACTCCGCCCTCTGGGCTGTCTCGACGGCCTCCGCGCCGTTCTCGACGCAGGTCAGCTCGACGCCGGCGGAGCCCAGGATCAGCTCCACCAGCCGGCGGTTGGTCGGGTGATCCTCGGCCAGCAACACGCGCATGGCGCCGATCTCGGCGGCCTCCGGCGCGGGGCACGCGACGGTCTCGCACCGGCCGGCCTCGGCGCCTTCGACGCGCGGCAGCTCCAGCGTCAGCGTGAAGGTCGCCCCGGCGCCGGGACGGCCCTGCGCGGTCAACTGTCCGCCCATGGCTTCGGCCAGAGAGCGGGAAATCGCCAGGCCCAGACCCGTGCCGCCGTACTTGCGGGTGATAGAGCCGTCGGCCTGCTGGAAGCGGCCGAACAGCCGCGCGGCGGTCTCCTCATCGAAGCCGATGCCGCTGTCGCAGACTTGGAAAGTCAGCCCCACGGCGCCGTGGGCGGCTTGCGCGCCGACGGTCAGCTGGACGTGGCCCTGGTCGGTGAACTTCACGGCGTTGCCGAGCAGGTTGGACAGGATCTGCCGCAGCCGCGGCGCATCGCCCAGGTAGACGCCCTCGGCCGTGGGCGCGATGGCCACCTGGAAGTGCAGCCCCTTGGCCTCGGCGGAAGGCTCGAACAGGGCGGCGCAGGCGTTCACCGAGGCGGTGAGGTCGAACGGCTCGGGCTTGATCTCCATGTGACCAGCCTCGACCCGCGCCAGGTCCAGCACGTCGCTGAGCAGCGCCTCCAGGGTCTTGGCCGAGGCTTCGATTAGCTGGACCATCTCGGCCTGCTGCGGCTCGAGCCGGGTGCGGGCCAGGGCGCCGGCCACGCCCATCACCCCGTTCAGCGGCGTTCGGATCTCGTGGCTCATATTGGCCAGGAACTCGCTCTTGGCCCGGTTGGCGGCCTCGGCCGCCTCTTTGGCCTTCACCAACTCGATCTCGGCCCGCTTCTGGTGGTCGATGTCGCGGATCACGCCGACGACCCGCAACACGCGGCCGTCGTCGTCCTTCACCGCCTCGACCGCCGTCTCGACCCATCGGTGCGGGCCGTCCACCTGCAGTTCGCGGTAGGTCTGCCGATAGGGACCGCCCCCCTCCACGTGGCGGCGCCAAGCCTCGCGGGCGGCGGGCTGGTCCTGCGGGTGTACCGCCCGCCAGATGTCGCGGTTAAGGTCGTCGTAGGTGGAGGGCTCGCCGGCCCGCGTCTGGCCGCTGAAGGCGGCCTCGCGCCGCTTGAAGTCCAGCGCCCACATTCGCATCTGGCCGATCTCGAGGGCGAGCTTGAGCCGCTCCTCGGAGCGCTTCGCCTCCTCCAGCGCCTCGACCATCTCGGTGATGTCGGTGGTCAGGATCAGCAGGCCGCCGATCTTGCCTTCGGCGTCGCGCCAGGGGGTGATCTCCGGGCGCACCCAGCGGCGGGCGCCGTCGGGCAGCAGCAGCTGGACGCGATCCTCCCGCAGTTCCTCGCCCTTCAGGTTGTTCTCATAAACCTCTTTCCAGCGCAGCGTGTTGGGCACCACCTCGTAGAGGGTCCGGCCGATGATCTCGGCCTCCTCGAGGCGGCGTTCCGCGCGCCAGCGGGGGCTGGCGTCGATGATCCGCATCTCCAGGTCAGTGATGCACAGGGCGACCGTCTCGGAGTAGATCAAGCTGGCGTTGATGCCCCGCGCGTCCAGCACCTTCTTGGGCGCTGGCTGCCGCCGATGGGAGGCGGGCTTCGCGCCCCGCGGCGGGCGACTGGATGGCGCCATGGTCTCGTTTCCCCCGATGCGCGTCTCGCGCGCTTGGACCCCAGGAGAGCCTAAAACCAAACGTCGTTACAGAAGGTTAGCGCCCGCTCAGGTCGCGCC
>NZ_DATAGM010000358.1:0-2441 GCF_036263695.1 Phenylobacterium sp. | reverse complement strand
CCAGGGGCTGGCCGCGCTGACCGCCCCGCCCCCGGGGCTGGCTCGGCCCGACCGCTACCGCGAGGGCGGCTACGTGCGCCGGCTGCCGAAGGACCCGTGGGGCAATCCCTACCAGTACGCCTACCCGGGCGAGCGCGGACGCTTCGACGTCTACTCGCTTGGCGCCGACGGCCAGAAGGGCGGCGAGGGGGACGATGCGGACATCGGCAACTGGAGCTGACGAGGCCGGCTTCACCCTCGTGGAGATGCTCGCGGCCGTGGCCATCCTCGGCCTGCTCACCGGCGCCGTGGTGATGAACCTGCCCGATAGCGGCGGCCGGCTCGGCGACGAGGCGGATGTCCTGGCCGCGCGCCTGCGCCGGGCGCAGGAGGAGGCGATCCTCACCAACCGGCCCGTCGAGGCCGCCGTGGACGCGGCGGGCTACCGCTTCCGTGTCCAGCGGCGCGGCGCATGGGCCGCCCTCGAAGACCGCACCTTCGCGCCGCGCGCCTGGGGCGAGGGGGTGGTCGTTCAGGTGCGTACCGCGGACGGCCGCAGCGCCGTGCGCTTCGACACCACCGGCGCGGCCGAGCCGGCGGAGATCCGGCTGCAGCGGCGCGAGCGGAGCGTGCGCGTCACCATCGACGGCCAGGGCCAGGTGCGGATCCATGCGACCGGCTGAGCAGGGCTTCACCCTCATCGAGATCCTGGTGGCGCTGGCGGTGCTCAGCCTGTCGGCCGTCGCCCTCTTGAACCTGACGGGCGAGAACACCCGCACCGCGGGGGCCATGGAGATCCGCACCCTCGCGGCCGTGGTCGCCGAGAACCGGGCGGTCGAGGCGCTGATCGCGCCCGCCGCCCCCGCCATCGGCCGCGCAGGCGGCGCCGACCGGCTGGCCGATCGCGAGTGGCGCTGGATGCGGCTGGTCAGCCGCACCGCCGACCCGCAGATCCTGCGCATCGACGTGCTGGTGCAGGCGCCCGGCGCCCGTCACACGGCGGCCGAGGTCACGGTTTTCCGAGGCCCGCAATGAAGGGCTTCACACTCGTCGAGATGATGGTGGCGCTGCTGATCTTCGGCCTCGTCGCCGCGGCCGGCGTCGGCGTGATGAGCTTCTCGGTAGACAACCAGGAGGTCGTCCGCGCCCACACCGAGCGCCTGGCCAAATTCCAGCGGGCGCGGGCGCTGCTGAAGGCCGACCTCTCCCAGGCCGCCGCCCGCCGCACCCGCGGGCCCGACGGCCAGGCCGCGGCCTGGACCTTCGCGGGCGGGGCGAGTGCGCCGCCGGGCCTGCTGCTCGGCCTCGTCCGCGCCGGCTGGGACAACCCCGACGCCAACCGGCGCGCGTCGCTGCAGTACGTGGAATACCGCCTCGTCCAGGACCGCTTGGAGCGGCGCGCTCGCCCGGCGCTGGACGGCGCCGAGCCAGGCCCCCCGCAAATCCTGCTGACCGGCGTCGAATCCGCCCAGGTGAGCTTCGCGGCCGGGAGCGAGTGGGTCGAGGCGTTGCCGGGCGGCG
Source organism: Phenylobacterium sp. (assembly GCF_036263695.1). Taxonomy (GTDB): domain Bacteria; phylum Pseudomonadota; class Alphaproteobacteria; order Caulobacterales; family Caulobacteraceae; genus Phenylobacterium. Next base: position 941 of record NZ_DATAGM010000358.1, on the reverse strand, counting down.
CGCACCGGCCGCCGCCCCAAGCTGTGCGGCTGCAGCTGCGCCTCAAGGACATGGGCCAGGTCGACCAACTGTTCCTGGTGACAGGAGAGGCCTGGTGAAGCGCGACGGCGAAGAGGGCGTGGCGCTGCTCACCGTGCTGCTGCTGGTGGCCGTGATGGCGACGCTGGCGGTGGCGCTGCTGGACGACATCCGCTTTTCCCTGCGCCGCACGGCCAACGCCGAGGCGGTGGGCCAGGCGCGTTGGTACGCCATCGGCGCCGAGACGCTCGCCAAGGCCCAGATCGCGCGCCTGAACGCGGCCGGCGGCGGGCGCACCACCCTGCAGGGCGGCTGGCACGGCCGGGCTCTGCGCTTCCCCATCGAAGGCGGAACCATCCAGGCCCGCGTGACCGACGGCGCGGCCTGCTTCAACCTCAACAGCGTCGTCCAGGGCGCCGGCGAGGTGCTGGAGCGCCGCGAGGCTGGCGTGCGCCAGTTCGTGAGCCTGACCCAGGCGCTGGGCGTGGCGGACGGCGAGCGTCTCGCCGCCGCCCTTGTCGATTGGATTGACACAAACATCCTGCGCGAAGGCGGTGGGGCGGAGGACGAGGCGTATGCGCAGGGCGGCGCGGGCTGGCTCACCGCCGCCACCCTGCTCGCCGAGCCCAGCGAACTGCGCGCCGTCCGCGGCTTCGAGCCGGCGGTCTACGAGAGGCTTCGGCCCTACGTCTGCGCCCTGCCGACGGCGGAGCTGTCGCCGATCAACGTCAACACCCTGCCGCCGGAGAAGGCCGTGCTGCTCACCATGCTGACCGAAGGCCGGCTGCCCCAGGCGGGCGCCCAACGGATCATCGAGGGGCGGCCGCCGTTCGGCTGGGCCTCGCCCGCCGAATTCTGGAACGCGCCCGCCCTGCAGGACGTGGCCCCGGCGGACGAAGCCGTGGGCCAGGTCGAAGTCCGCA
>NZ_DATAGM010000357.1:0-2185 GCF_036263695.1 Phenylobacterium sp. | reverse complement strand
GAGCGCTGAGCTGGGCTTCCACAGCGCGGTAGCCGGTCGTGATGGCGTCTAGCCCCTCCCGCACCGCCGCAGCCAGCGCGGCGCCCTGACCCGTAGGTGTGAGGCGTGCGCCGGCCCGGACGAACAGCGGGGCGCCGAGATGGTCCTGCAGAGCGCGCAGTTGCTTGCTGACCGCACCATGCGTGCGGCCAAGCTCGACGGCGGCGGCGGTGACGGAGCCCAACCGCACCACCGCCTCGAAGGCGCGCAGACTGGACAGCGGAGGCAGGCTCTGAGGCATAGGTGGTGAAATTAGCTCACAATGCTTCCGAATTCTTCTCGTTCGGAGCAGCGGCAGTGGCGCGCTTATCGTGAGGTGACCTCACCGGAGCCGCCAATGATCACGATCGACACCATCGAGCAGCTGGAAGCCATCTACGGGCACACCAACGAAGCTTCGCTGGTGAAGGTCGCCGACCATGTGACCGAGCAGTATCGCCCGTTTGTGGAGGCTTCGCCGTTCGTGGCGCTGGCCACCAGCGGGCCGGAGGGGCTGGACTGCTCGCCGCGCGGGGACAGGCCGGGGTTCGTGCGCATGCTGGATGCGCAGACCCTGGTGATGCCCGACCGCAAGGGCAACAACCGCTGCGACAGCCTGCGGAACATCGTCCGCGACCCGCGGGCGGCCTTCCTGTTCCTGATCCCGGGGTCCGGCAACTGCCTGCGGGTGAACGGGCGGGCCCGCCTGTCCATCGAACCGGAGCTGCTGACGAGCCTGGCCGAGGAGGGCAAGGCGCCGCGCAGCGCCATCGTGCTGACCACCGAAGCGGTCTACTTCCAATGCGCCCGGGCAATCGTCCGCTCGCACCTGTGGGATCCGGCGGCGCAGGTCGATCCGAAGAGCCTGCCGACGGCCGGCCAGATCCTGGCCTGCATGTCGCAGAACCGGGTCGGCGGCGAGGCCTACGACCGCGAGTGGCCGGACAGGGCCAAGGCGAGCCTCTGGTAGGCGGTCAGGCTGGGTTCATGCCGCGCACTTGAACCTGCGATTGCGCCGGCCAGGCGCGGCCGGAGATCTCGACATGAAGCGCGTAGCGGTGGCGGTGGCCCTCCTGGCGGGGGCGTGCAGCCAGGCCCCGAACCCGCGGGGCGTAGAGCGGGACGAGGTGCTGCTGCAGGTGTCCGCCACCGGCCGCACGGAGGCGCGGCCCGATGAGGCGCGGCTGACGGTCGGCGTCTCGACCAACGCCCCGACCGCGGCGGCCGCAAGCGCGGGCAACAACGCCACGATGAGCCGGGTCACCGCGGGCCTCGAACGGCTGGGCGTCAAGCCAGACGACCTGCAGACGCGCTCGGTCACCCTATCGCGCATCGACTACGGGCCCGAGCGCGGCCGCTACCGGGCCGACAACCTCGTCGAGGTCAGGATCCGCGACATCGCCCAGGCCGGGCCGGCGATCGCCGCGGCGACAGAGGCGGGCGGCAATGTGGTGGCTGGTCCGGAGCTCCGGCTCTCCGACCCTGAGCGGGCCGACAACGCGGCCTATGCGGAGGCGTACAAGGCGGCGCGGGCGCGGGCGGACGCCTACGCGAAGGCGGCCGGGCTGCGGGTCGTGCGGGTCCTGGGGATCCGCGACGCCGCCGCCGAGGGCCCGCCCATCGGCTATCCTCGAGACGCGATGGGCGCCGCCGTGGAGACCCAAGCCGCGGGCCCGCCGGTGCGCGCCGGCGTCAGCACGCGCGAGGTGCGCGTGCGGGCCGACTTCGCCCTGGCCAAGTAGCTCAAGCGAGCGCCTTCTCCGCAGGGATCAGCCGCACGCTGGAGGTCGCGCGGGCCAGCAGCTCGCCGGGCGCGTCCGTGAGTTTCGCCTCCACGAAGCCGACGCTCTTGCCGAGCTGCACCACCTGGCCTTCGCCGACGATCGGGCCGGGACGGGCGCTATTCAGGTAGCTCACCGTCATGTCGATCGTCGCGGTGTAGAGCCGCCCCTCCGTATGGGCGAACACCGCCGGCCCCATGGTGTCGTCGAGCATGGCCGCCAGGAATCCGCCCTGGATGAAGCCAGCCGGGTTGCAGAAGTCGGCCTTGGCCTCGAAGCCGATGCGGATCCAGCCCTCCGCCGGGCGGGCGTCCAGGACCCGCCAGCCCAACAGGCGGGCGCACGGCGGGGCGGGCAGGGTGTCGAGGGCGGTGGCGATCATGGCG
>NZ_DATAGM010000356.1:0-14180 GCF_036263695.1 Phenylobacterium sp. | reverse complement strand
GTGCCTGCCCGAGCGGGAGGTTTGACGGGGGACACATGGTGAAGTTGGGCCTGATCGCCGGCGGCGGGGCGCTGCCGGTGGAGATCGCGACCCACTGCCGGCGGGCGGGTCGTCCGTTCTTCGTCGTGCGGCTGAAGGGCTCGGCTGGGCCCGAGCTCGCCCGCTACCCCGGGACGGATGTCGGCATCGCCGAGCTCGGCAAGTGCTTCAAGGCGCTCAAGCGGGCCGGCTGCAGGGCCGTCTGTTTCGCCGGCCAGGTGATGCGCCCCGACTTCCGCGCGCTCGCGCCCGACTTGCGGGGCCTCGTCGCGTTACCCGGCGTGCTGGCCGCCGCCCGCAAGGGCGACGACGCTCTCCTTCGCGCGCTCCTAGGCGAGTTCGAGAAGGAAGGCTTCGCGGTCGAAGGCGCGCACGAGGTAATGGGCGACCTGACGCTTCCCGCCGGACCGCTCGGGCGCGTCAAGCCCGGCCCTGAGCACGAGGGCGACATCGCCCGCGCCCTCGAGGTCGCCCGCGCGATCGGTCGGCTGGACGTGGGGCAGGGGGCCGTCGTCTGCGAAGGCCTGGTGCTGGCCGTCGAGGCGCAGGAGGGCACCGACGCCATGCTCCGCCGCGTCGGCGAGCTGTCCCCAGCCGTCCGCGGAACGCCCGATACGCCGCGAGGCGTCCTCGCCAAGGCGCCCAAGCCGATCCAGGAGACCAAGGTGGACCTGCCGACTATCGGCCTGGGGACCATCCAGCGGGCCGCGCAGGTTGGGTTGGCAGGCATCGCCGGCGAGGCGCACGGGCTGATCGTTCTCGACCGAGAGGCGGTCATCGGCCTGGCCGACGAGCTCGGCCTGTTCATCGTCGGCGTCGAGGCGGCGTGACGAGCCTGACGGTGATGCTGGTGGCCGCGGAGGCCTCCGGCGACGACCGTGGCGCCGGCCTGATGCAGGCCCTCAGGCGTCGATTTGGGGACAAGGTCCGGTTCGTCGGCGTCGGCGGCGCGCGCATGGCCGCCGAGGGGCTGGAGAGCCCCTTCGACATCTCCGAGCTGTCGGTGCTGGGCCTGCTGGAGGGTCTGATGGCCTACCCGAAGGTCGTGCGGCGGGCCGACGAGACGGCGGCGCTGGCGGCCCGTGAGCGGCCGGACGTGGCGGTGCTGATCGACTCCTGGGGCTTCACCCTACGTGTAGCGCACCGCCTGCGCCGGCACGACCCGACGCTGCCGCTCATCAAGTACGTCGGCCCGCAGGTCTGGGCCAGCAGGCCCGGCCGGGCCAAGGTGCTGGCCGCCGCCGTCGATCACCTGCTGACCATCCACAAGTTCGACGCGCCGATGTTCGAGGCGGCGGGCCTGCCCACCACCTTCGTCGGCAACTCCGCCCTGTCGCTGGACTTCTCGAGGGCCGACCTGTCGGTCGGGCAGGAGCGCGGGGGCCCGACGCTGCTCGTGCTGCCGGGCAGCCGGCCCTCCGAGATCAAGAACGTCCTGCCGGCATTCGAGGACGCGGTCCGGCTCCTGAAGGCGAAGCGGCCCGACCTGCGCGTGCTCATCCCAGCGGCGCCCACGGTGGCCGAGCAGGTGAAGACCCACGTCGCCGGCTGGCCCTTCGATGCCGAGGTGCTGGAGGGGGAGTCGGCCAAGCTGGGGGCCATGAAGACCGCCACCGTAGCGCTCGCCTGCAGCGGCACGGTGACCACCGAGCTCGCCCTCGCGGGCTGCCCGATGGTGGTGGGCTACCGCCTCGGGCGGGTCACTCACGCCATCCTCAAGCGGCTGATCCGCACGCCCTGGATCACCCTGTTCAACATCGCGGCCCAGGACTTCGTCGCCCCCGAGTTCGTGCAGGACGACTGCAACGGGCCGGCCCTGGCGGCGGCGGTCGAGGCGCGGCTGGACGATCCTCAGCTGCGGGAGACGCAGGTCGCCCGGCAGTTCGCGGCGCTGGACCGGATGGGCCGCGGCGGCCCCGATCCCTCGGAAGCCGCGGCCGAAGCGGTGCTTCGGGTGCTCAGCCCGCGTCGGGCTCCGGCATAGAGACGAGGGCCGGGTGGAAATCGGCGTCTCCGCCCAGGGCCAGCGCCCCGTCCGCCAATTCGATCGCCTGGAACGCCTTGCCCATGCGGCTGTAGGGCGCGCGGATGCGTCCCGCCAGCTCCGACGAAAAGCCGAAACGCGGGTAGTAGCGCGGGCTGCCGAGCACCATCACGACCTCGACCTCTATCTCGCGCAACTGCGCCACGGAGGCCTGGACCAGCGCCGAACCGATCCCGCGGCCGTGCAGGCGGGGCGCGACTGAGAGGCAGGCGAAGTAGGCGCCCCGACGCGGACCATGGGGCGTCCGGATCGGAACCGCGCCGAACTGGGCCTGGCCGACAATCTCGCCTGCCTCGACCGCCACCAGCGCCAGGCAGACCTCGGCCTCGCGGCGGATCCTGCGGACGAAATCGGCCGTGCTCTCGCCTTCGGCGCCGAACGCTTCGGCCACCAGGCGGTCGACGGCCTGGGCGTCTTCGGGAGCTTCGCGGCGGATGTGCATCGCTGCAGCCTAGCTTAACCTCACCTTTGACACATCTGCGCAAAGCGGGCGTGCGAGCCAGTCCCGTCGTTAGGAGAATCGGTATGGTCGTGAGATGGGCGTGGCCGGCGGCGATCGGCGCGGCGGCGGCGGCATTGGCCCTGGGGGCGGCCGCGATGGCGCAGGGGCCGCGCGAAGGCGCCGCCTCGCCGCACCCGGGCCGCGCGGTGTACGAGCGCGCCTGCGCCGCCTGCCACGACAATCCCGACACCAAGTCGCCGCCGCTGGCCGCGCTGCAGACCCTCGGCGCGGACGCCGTGATGGCCTCGCTGACCGTCGGCAAGATGAAGGAGCAGGGCTCCATGCTGAAAGCGCCGGAGTTGCAGGCGGTCGTCGACTACCTCTCCGCAGGCGCCAAGCGCGACGAGGCCTGGATCGCGCGGGGGGCCTGCCCCGCCGAGAAGAAGGCCGTGGACCTCTCCGGCCCCGAGACCTGGACCCGCTTCGGCGTCGATTACGCCGGCTCGCGCAATCTGGACGCCAAACGGGCCGGCCTGACCACCGCCGACCTCGGCCGCCTGGAAGTCGCCTGGTCGCTGGGCCTGCCGCAGACCAACTCCCTCCGGTCGGCGCCGGTGATCGTCGGCTCCACCCTGTTCTACTCGGCGAGCCAGGCCGGCTACCTGCTGGCGCTCGACACCCAGACCGGTTGCATCAAGTGGTCGCTGAAGACCCCGCGCCCAATGCGCACCTCGATGACCTACGGCCAGCTCGGCCGAGGCGGTCCGAAGGCGCTGATCGTCGGGGATGTGGCCGGCCAGGTGCTGGCGGTGGAGGCCCAGAGCGGCAAGCTGCTGTGGTCCGCCGAGGGCCGCCACGATCCGGAATCCGTGCTGACCGGCGCGCCGGTGCTGTGGCGCGACCGGATCATCGTGCCCGTTTCGGCGATGGACGTGGCCCGGGCGGGCAACCCCAACTTCCCCTGCTGCAAGGTTCACGGGGCGGTCGTGGCGCTCAGCGCCAGGGACGGCGCGCGCCTGTGGGTGGCTCACACCATGCCGGACGCCAAGCCCACCGGCGGCAAGAACGCCGCGGGCGCGGACCTCTGGGGCCCCTCCGGCGCGCCGGTGTGGTCGAGCCCGACGATCAACGAGCGGCGCCGGGTGATCTACGTCGGCACCGGCCAGAACACCTCCCATCCGGCCACCGCCACCAGCGACGCCATCTGGTCCATCGACGCCATTAAGGGCGGCACGCGCTGGTTCTTCCAGGCGCTGTCGAACGACGTGTGGAACATGGCCTGCTCGCGCGGCGCCAACTGTCCGGCGGCGGTCGGCAGCGTCCGCAAGGACTTCGACTTCGGCTCCCAGGCCATCGTCGCCCGCGACGCCCGCGGCAAGGAGATCGTCATCGCTGGCCAGAAGAGCGGCGACGTCTGGGGCATCGACGCCGAGGGGCGCGAGGTCTGGCGGCGCAACCTGTCGCCCGGCTCGCCGCTGGGCGGGGTGCACTGGGGTCTGGCGAGCGACGGCAAGCGGGTGTTCGCCCCGATCGCCGATCCGGCCGGGGCCGGGATGCACGCCCTCGACGTCTCCACGGGCCAGGTTCTGTGGCAGCGGCTGCTGGGCGATCCGTCCTGCCGGGCCCTGCGCCGGGGCGAGGGGGCTCCGGCCGACCGCGCGGCCTTCGCCAAGTGCCGCAACATCGGCATGTCGGCGACGCCGCTGGTTGTGGACGGCGCCGTCATCGCCGGCACGCTGGACGGCAAGCTGATGATCTTCGCCGCCGAGGATGGGCGGGAGATCGCGACCCTCGATACGGCCCGCCCGTTCGAGACGCTGAACGGCGTGCCGGGCAAGGGCGGCTCGATCGACAGCCACTCGATCTTCGTCGGTGATGGGCTGCTGTTTGTGGGCTCGGGCTACGCCCAGTTCGGCGCGCCGGCCGGCAATGTCCTGGTGGCCTACCGGCCCAAGCGGGCGGATTAGCGAGACTTTAGGAGGTCGTCCCCACACTGACGACTTCCAGCGGGCCACCGACCCGCGCCTTCCGGCAGGGAGGGACCCTGGCGTGACCCGGCTGCAGGCCGACGATACCTGGTGGCTCGGCGTCGCCGTGGCGGCGTTCGCGGTCATCTCCGGCCAGATCGTGATGGTGCTTGGCGAAGCGCCTCCGCACACCGCCTGGGTGCAGTTCGTCGCCATCACCTTCGCCGCGGCGACCTTCCCGTTGATGAGCCAAGGCGCGGAACAGGCGATGCGCTGGCCGCTCGCCACCGTCTGGCTCTGCGCCGCGGCCATCCTGCTCACCGCGATGTTCGGGCCGGACGTCGAGGGCGTCCGCCGGTGGGCGGGGACACCCGCCGTGGCCATCCACGTCGGCCATCTCGTCACCCCGCTGGCGATCGGCGTCGCAGCGCGCCGACCCGGGCCCTGGTCCGCCTCGGCTCTTGCGGCGCTGAGCTTGGGGCTGGCGCTGCAGCCGGACGCCGCCGGGCTGATCGCCCTTACGGCGGCGCTCGGCGGGCTGCTGGCGCTGGAGCGCAATCGTTGGACCGCCGCCGCCCTCGCCGCCGCGGCGCTGGCGACGCTCTGGGCGCTGCTCAATCCCGACACGCTCGCCCCGGTCAGCTGGGTGGAGGGTATGCCCGCCACCGCGCTCTCGATGGAGCTCTGGCTGGGTTTCCTGGTGGCGCTGGGCCTGTGCCTGATGCCCATGCCGTTCCTGTTCATCGCCGCCCAGGGCCGCCGCCGGCGGCCGCTGGCGACGGCCCTTGCCGCCTACTGGCTGGCGCTGATCGGCGCCTCGCTGGTCGCCGCCTTCCCGACTCCCCTGGTCGGGTACGGGGTCGGACCGATCCTCGGCTACGTGCTCTCCTGGGCGCTGCTGCGCGTCGGCGCCCCTTCCGCCCGCCAGCGGTAGTCCGGCTGGTCTATCGCCAGCTGGGCCAGGGTGTTGGCCTTCAGGGCCTCGAGCAGCCCGGGCGAGGCCGCATCCAGTTCGCCGTCGCGTAACGCCCGACACAGATCGGACGTCAGCGCTTCCAGGGAACCCTCGCGCCCGAGCAGATCGGAGAGCCGCGCCGCGGCCGCCGCTTCCGCGGTCGGACCCTGGGCCAGCTCGCGCCAGACGATCCCCAGCGCGTTCTGGGCCACCCGCGCCATGAAGGCCTCCCGGGGCGCCAGAGTCGGCGTCAGCCGCTCCAAGAAGGCGGAGACAGCGGCCACCAATTCGCCGGCGGTGGGATGGGTGGTCATCGGGCGCCCTCCATCAGGGTCAGGATGTCGATCTCGGTCTCGCTGACGCGCCGGCCAATGACGTGGCGCTCCAAAGCCGCTTCGCCGGCCGGGCCGCCCGCGCCGGTGAACATCATCAGGCACATGACGCCCCACTTCAGCGAGCCGAGCATCTGCCAGTAGCGGACCCGCTCGCGCGTCATGGCGGCGTCGCCGTAGCCGGCCAGCAGATCCTCGTAGTCGCCGAATCCGCCGACCGGCCGGTCCGCCGCGCCGAACCGCCAGGAGTTGACGCACAGCCAGCCGAGGTCCTCGGCCGGATCGCCGATGTGCGACAGCTCCCAGTCGAGCGCCGCCACGACGCCCCGCTCGGGGTCGACCATCAGATTGCCGGTCCGGAAGTCCCCGTGCAGCAGCTTCGGCTCGGCCGCCGGCGGCGCATGGCTGCGCAGGTGGCGGAAGGCGAGTTCCAGCACCGGCCGCTCAGCGCCGCTCGCCCGGTAGGCCGTCTCGTAGCGGTCGAGTTCGCCGGCCGCGTCGGAGGTGGCGAGCCGCACGCCGGGCGGCGGGGGCGTGGCGTGGATGATCCTCAGGATCTCGCCGCACTGGCGGGCGAGGCGCGAGCGCACGTCGGCGAACCGCTCGCCCCGGACGATCCGCCGGCCTAGCGTCTCGCCCTCGACGCGGCGCATGACCAGAGCCTCGCCCAGGCCGTCCTCCGGCCCGGCCACCCGCACCACCTGCGCCACCGGCGCGCCGCGGGCGCCCGCCGCCGCGATGAGGGCGGCCTCGGTGGCCAGCGGCGCAGCCGTGGCGCCTTCCGCCAGCGCGACCGGACGACGGCGCAGGATCAGCGGGACGGACCCGTCCGGCGTCATCACGGAGAAGGCGAAGGTTTGCAGCGAGGCGCCCCCGGAGAGCTGCGTCAGCCCCTCGATCCCCGCCCCGCCGGACGCGAGCTCGGGGGCGAGGCGGTTCAGGGCCTGCGCGAGGTCGTCCATCCGGGTTCCTCCCTGTCCGCCCTTGCCTGACCGGACGGAACGGCAGTCAAACTGCTCTTCAAGCAAGCATAGCCCGCCGCAGAGCGGGGATGGGAGGATGGCCGTGGACTTCACCCTGCCGGCCGAGCTGACCACCTATCTGGCCGAGCTCGACGCGTTCATCGAAGCCGAGATCAAGCCGCTGGAGCGGGAAGGGGACAATATCCGCTTCTTCGACCACCGGCGGGAATACGCGCGGACCGACTGGGACGCCGGCGGCCTGCCGGCCAAGGACTGGGAGCAGCTGCTCTCCGAGGCCCGCCGCCGGGCCGACGCGGCCGGGCACCTGCGCTTTGCCTGGCCCACGGAAATGGGGGGGAAAGGCGGCACCAACCTGGCCATGGCGGTGATCCGCGAGCACCTGGCAGCCAAGGGCCTGGGACTGCACAACGACCTGCAGAACGAGCATTCGATCGTCGGCAACAACCCCTTCATCCTGATGTTCAAGGAGTTCGCGACGAACGCGCAGTACGAGCGCTACGGGGACGACCTGCTGAACGGGCGGATCCGCACCGGCTTCGGCCTCACCGAGCCCAACCACGGCTCGGACGCCACCTTCATGGAGACGCGCGCGGTCCCGCAGGTTTGCGACGGCAAGCCCGGCTGGCTGATCAACGGCGAGAAGATGTGGACCACGGGCATGCACGTGGCGACCCACGTGATGGTCTTCGCCCGGACGAGCGGCGAGGACGGGGATGCGGCCGGCATCACCTGCTTCCTTGTCCCGGCCGATGCGCCTGGCGTGAAGATCGAGGAGTGGCTGTGGACCTTCAATATGCCCACCGACCATCCGCGGGTGTCGTTCACCGACGTCTGGATCCCTGAGGACAGCTATTGGGGCGAGATCGGCCGCGGCCTTGGCCTCGGCCAGAGCTTCGTCCACCAGAACCGCATCCGGCAGGCGGCCTCGTCGTTGGGCGCGGCGGTCTACTGCATCGAGGAGAGCGTGAAATACGCCCGGGCCCGCAAGCCGTTCGGCAAGCCGCTTGCGGAGAACCAGGCGATCCAGTGGCCGCTCGTCGAGCTCGCCACCCAGGCCGAGATGCTACGGCTGCTGATCCGCAAGACGGCTTGGGAGATGGACCGCATGCCTCACAAGCAGATCGAGCGGGAGATCTCCGACAAAGTCTCGATGTGCAACTACTGGGCGAACCGGCTGGTCTGTGATGCCGCCGACCGGGCCATGCAGGTGCACGGCGGCATCGGCTACTCACGCCACAAGCCCTTCGAGCACATCTACCGCCACCACCGGCGCTACCGGATCACCGAGGGCTCGGAAGAGATCCAGATGCGCAAGGTCGCCGCCTTCCTGTTCGGCTTCATGGGCCCCAGGCGCGCGGCGTTCGCGGAGACGGCGGAGTAGGGCGCTAGCGGAACTCCGGCTCCTCCCAGCCCGGCCAGATGTCCGGTAGGTCCGCGGAGACCTTGTTGAGAAAGGCGGCGGGCCGCTTCTCGAGGAAGGAGGTCACCCCTTCGCGGGCGTCGGCCGAGGCGCCTCGGGCTTGGATGCCGCGGCTGTCGGCGCGGTGGGCCTCCATCGGATGAGCTGCGCCGGCCATGCGCCAGATCAGCTGGCGGGTGAGGGCGATAGAGACCGGCGCGGTGTTGTCGGCGATCTCCTGTGCCAGGGCCTTGGCGGCCGGCAGCAGCTCGTCAGGCGCGTGCAGGGATCTGACGAGGCCCCGGTCCAGCGCCTCCTGGGCCGGGAAGACCCGGCCGGTGTAGCACCACTCCAGAGCGGTCTGGACCCCCACAAGCTTGGGCAGAAACCAGGAGGAGGCCGCCTCCGGGTTCATGCCGCGCCGTGCGAACACGAACCCGAACCGCGCGTCGGTCGAAGCCAGGCGGATGTCCATCGGCAGCTGCATGGTCACGCCCACGCCGACCGCCGCGCCGTTCACCGCCGCAATCACCGGCTTGAGACTGCGGTAGATGCGGAGCGAGACGAGGCCGCCGCCGTCGCGCTGCACGCCGCCTTGCGTGCGCGCCGCCTGGTCCTCGCCGCCGCGGGCGGCGTAGTCGAAGGTGGTGGCCCCGGCCGAGAGGTCCGCACCGGCGCAAAAGGCCCGGCCCTCGCCGGTGACGATCACCGCCCGCACCGCATCGTCAGCATCCGTCGCGTCGAAGGCGGCGATCAGGTCCTTCAGCATCTGGGTGTTGAAGGCGTTCAGCTTATCCGGGCGGGAAAGGGTGAGGAGGGCGACGCCATCCTCCACCTGGAGCTTCAGGGTCTCAAACTCAGCCATCGCCGCGCCTCCGCTTCCTCTTTGCGAGGCAGACTGCGCGGCTTGCGCGGCGTCAGGTCAAGCGGAGACGGGGGCCTCGAGCGTCCGGCGGATCGCCTGGGCGCCCAGCTCCATCTGCTCGTCGATCGGCTCGGCGAGTTCATTCGGCAGCAGGTCGACCGTCCAGACGAAGCGGCAGCCGCCTTCGCCCTGCGGGACCACCTCCACCGTGCCCTGGTAGGTCAGGAAGGGCGGCTCGGCGATCGCGTAGACCAGGCGGCGCAGCTGCGGGTCGGCGCTGACCAGGTGCTCGTGGAAGACTTGGCCGCTGGCGAAGGTGACCACGCGGGTCTCGCCCTCCAGCCGGCTGTCCGTCACGAAGCCGGCTGCGATGCGGCGGTGCACGGCGCCGAAGTCGGCGAGGGCCTCCCACACCCGGTCGGCGGGCGCGGCGAGGTCGAGGGTCTTGCGGATGGTGGCCATGGGGAGGGGCTCCTTTTCACGCCCACATCCTTGCTCAGCCGGGCCGAGCCGTCTGGCCGTTTCCGGACCTGGTCACCCCGTGGAGAACCCCGATTTTCCACTTGCAGCTCGCCGCCCTCGGTCGCCTGATGCGCCCAAACGGGAGGAGCGTCCGATGGATGTCGCAACCGATGAAATCGCCGCGGGCGTCTACCGCCTGTCGGTCTACGTGCCGCAGGTGGCGCCGCCGGCGGGTTTCACCTTCAACCACTTCCTGATCGATGGGGACGAGCCGATGCTGTTCCACACCGGATCGCGGCAGATGTTCCCGCTGCTCGCCGAGGCGGCGGCGCGGGTCATCCCGCTGGGGAAGCTGGCCTGGATCAGTTTCGGCCATGTGGAGTCCGACGAGTCCGGATCGATGAACCAGTGGCTGGCGGCCGCGCCCAAGGCGCAGGTGGTGCACGGCCAGCTCGGCTGCGACGTGTCCTTGAGCGACCTCGCCGACCGGCCGCCGCGCGCCCTGGCGGACGGCGAGGTGCTGGACATCGGCGGCAAGCGGCTGCGCTGGCTGGCGACGCCACACGTGCCGCACGGCTGGGAGGCGGGCGCCTTCTACGAGGAGGAAGACGGCGTGCTATTCTGCGGCGACATCCTCACCCACGCGGGGCGGGGACCTGCCCTGACGCGCAGCGACGTGACCGGCCCCGCCGTCCAGACCGAGCAGATGTTCCGCGCCATGACCATGGCGCCGAACACCGGGCGCGAGCTTCAGCGCATGGCGGCGCTAGCACCGCGGACGCTGGCGCTGATGCATGGATCTTCGTTCGAGGGCGACGGGGCGGCGGCCCTCAAGGAGCTCGCCGCCTTCTGCGAGGGTGAAGCCGCCGCGCGGGCCTGATCGGCCTCAGCCGCGCTTGTCGATGCTGGCGTAGTCCCGCTGCGCCGCGCCGGTGTAGATTTGCCGCGGACGGCCGATCTTCTGGGACGGATCCTCGATCATTTCCTTCCACTGGGCGATCCAGCCGACCGTGCGGGCGACCGCGAACAGCACCGTGAACATCTCGGGCGGGAAGCCCAGGGCGCGCAGGGTGATGCCGGAGTAGAAGTCGACGTTCGGGTAGAGCTTGCGCTCGACGAAGTACTCGTCCGAGAGGGCGACCTTCTCGAGCTCCATGGCGACCTTCAACAGCGGGTCGTTGGTGATACCGACCTCGGCCAGGACCTCATGGCAGGTCTGCTGCATGACCTTCGCGCGCGGGTCGTAGTTCTTGTAGACCCGGTGGCCGAAGCCCATCAGGCGGTAGCGGCGGTCCTTCACGCCCTGGACGTACTCGGGGATGCGGTCGACCGAGCCGATCTCCGCCAGCATGTTCAGCGCCTCTTCGTTGGCGCCGCCGTGCGCGGGGCCCCAGAGGCAGGCGATCCCGGCCGCGATGCAGGCGAACGGGTTGGCCCCCGACGAGCCCGCCAGCCGAACCGTCGAGGTGGAGGCGTTCTGCTCGTGGTCGGCGTGCAGGATGAAGATCCGGTCCATCGCCCGGGTCAGCACCGGGTTGGGCTTCCAGTCCTCGGCCGGCACCGAGAAGCACATGCGCAGGAAGTTCTCGGCGTAGGACAGGTCGTTGCGCGGATGCACGAAAGGCTGGCCGCGGAAGTATTTGAACGCCCGCGCCGCGATCGTCGGCATCTTGGCGATCATCCGGTGGGCGGAGATCATCCGCTGCTGCGGATCGTCGATGTTGGTGCTGTCGTGGTAGAAGGCCGAAAGGGCCCCGACCGCGCCGACCATGATCGCCATCGGGTGAGCATCCCGACGGAAGCCTTGGAAAAACCTATCGACCTGCTCGTGCAGCATGGTGTGATAGGTGATGTTGTGGTCGAACTCCTCGAACTGCGCCGCGGTCGGCAGCTCGCCGTGCAGCAGCAGGTAGCAGACCTCGAGGAAGCTGGACTTCTCGGCCAGTTGGTCGATCGGGTAGCCGCGGTGCAACAGCACGCCGGCGTCGCCGTCGATGTACGTGATCTTGCTCTCGCAGGAGGCGGTCGAGGTGAAGCCTGGATCGTAGGTGAACACGTCGGCTTCGGCGTACAGCTTGCGCACGTCGATCACGTCCGGTCCGGCCGTGCCCTTGAGCACCGGCAGCTCGACGGTTTTCGCGCCGACGTTCACCTTCGCCGTGTCACCCATCCGCCGTCCCCTTTCCTCACTCAAGTCTGGCTAAACGCTTGTTCGCGGACGGCCTTATAGCCGTTTACGCCCCGGAAGAAAGCGCATCCTCAACCCTTGCCAAGCTTTCTTCGCGGCCGATGGCCACAAGGGCGCCGGCCAGGTCCGGCGCGGGCGAGCCGCCCGACAGCACGGCCCTCAGCGCCGGGCCGAATTTGCCGATCCCGACCCCTTCGGCCTCCGCGAAGGCGCGGATCAGCGACTCCAGTTCGCCGACCTGCCAGGCGTCGGCCGCTCCGAGCCGTTCGGCGAGTCGCGCGAGCCGACCGCGGGTCTCCTCGCTGAGCAGGCCCTTGGCCTTCTCCGGCAGCTCCAGCGGGCGCTTGCGGATGGCGAACACGCAGGCGTCCGCCAGCTCCAGCAGCGTTTTGGCCCCGTCGCGTACCAGCGGTATGGTGCGGGCCAGGACCTCGCGGTCGGCGGCCGACAGTGTCCAGTCCCGACTCTTCAGGATGGTCTCCACCAGGCTGGCGAGGCGAGGGGCGTCGGCCTGGCGGATGTAGTGGTTGTTGACGTGGTTCAGCTTGTCCCAATCCAGCCGGGCCGGAGCCGAGACGACGTCCTTGATGTCGAACCAGGCCTTTGCCTGCTCGTCGGAGAAGATCTCGTCGTCGCCGTGGCCCCAGCCGAGCTTGGCCAGGTAGTTGCGCATGGCCTCGGGCAGATAGCCCATGGAGTCGAACTCAGAGACGGCCTGGGCGCCGTGGCGCTTGGAGAGCTTCTTGCCGTCGGGGCCGTGGATCATCGGCAGGTGGGCCCACACGGGGACCTCCCAGCCCATGCCCTGGTAGATGTGCGTCTGGCGGGCGGCGTTGTTGAGATGGTCGTCGCCGCGGATCACATGGGTGATGCCCATGTCGTGGTCGTCCACGACGACGGCCAGGTTGTAGGTGGGCGTCCCGTCGGTGCGCAGCAGGATCAGGTCGTCCAGGTTCTCGTTCTGGAAGACGATGCGGCCCTTCACCTGGTCGTCGATCACCGTCTCGCCGGTCTGCGGCGTCTTCAGGCGCACGACGAAGGGACGGTCGGGGGCGTCGTTGGGCGAGCGGTCTCGCCAGGGGGAGCGCACGACCCGGCCTGCAGCGCGGGCCAGCTCGCGCTCGGCCTCCAGCTCCTCGGGGCTCATGTAGTCGCGATAGGCCGCGCCCCGCTCCAGCAGCGCCTGGACCACCTCGCGGTGGCGGTCGGCCCGGGCGAACTGGAACACCG
Source organism: Phenylobacterium sp. (assembly GCF_036263695.1). Lineage (GTDB taxonomy): Bacteria > Pseudomonadota > Alphaproteobacteria > Caulobacterales > Caulobacteraceae > Phenylobacterium. The sequence continues at coordinate 1,274 of NZ_DATAGM010000356.1, read as the reverse complement.
GCTCTTCGTCGGGATCCAGGCCCAGCCACTTCAGCCCGTCGAAGATCACTTGCACGGCGTTGGGCGTCGAGCGCTCGCGGTCGGTATCCTCGATGCGCAGCAGGAACTGGCCGCCGGTGTGGCGCGCGTAAAGCCAGTTGAAAAGCGCGGTGCGAGCCGTGCCAATGTGCATGTCGCCGGTGGGCGAGGGGGCGATACGGGTGCGGACGGGGCGGTCTGACATCGAATTTCCGGGAGCAGCCGGCGAAGCGGCGGCGCCTCTTAGCATGCGCCTTCCTGGCCGGCCTAGGGCCGAGGCCGTCATGGTCTGGCTCGGGGCGGAGGCGACCACCCAGCTGGAGCGATGGGTGCTGTGGGCCCCCATGGCCTTCGGGGCCGGCGCCGGGACCTATTTCGCCCTGCCGAAAGAGCCGAGCCTCGCGCTGGGTCTTGGGCTGCTCGCCTTTGCGGCTCTGGCGGCGTTGGCGGCCATGCGCTGGGCCGGCGGGCGCGCCGTCGGCGTGCTGGTGCTGCTGGCGGCGTTCGGCCTCGCCGGCTTCTCCGCCGCCAAGATCCGCGCCTGGCGGGTCGCCGCGCCCCTGATCGTGGAGGCGACCGGGCCGCGTACCGTCTCGGGCTGGGTGGTGGACGTGGCGAGCCCGGGACAGGGCGGGCAGCGGCTGCTGCTGGCGCCGGTCCGGATCAGCGGCCAGGCGCCGGAGGCGACGCCGATCCGGGTGCGGGTCACCCTTAGGGACGGGCAGGCGACGCCGGACCCCGGCTCGGCCATCTCGCTGCGGGCCATCCTCAATCCGCCGCCGCCGCCCGCCAGCCCCGGGGCCTACGACTTCGCGCGCGACGCCTACTTCGAGAGCATCGGCGCGGTGGGTTTCGCGCTGACGCCCACCCGAGAGACGGCGCTCGATACGCCGCCATGGCGGCTTCGGCTGACCATGCGGGTGAACGCCGTCCGCTGGTCGCTGGCCGAGAAGATCGTCGCCACCATGGGCGTCGAGACCGGCGGCCTGGCGGCGGCCATGGTCACTGGCCACGAGGCGTTCATTCCGCGCGATCAGGTGGAGGCGATGCGGGCGGCGGGCCTGGCCCACATCATCTCCATCTCCGGTCTGCACATGGCCATCGTCGGCGGGTTCGTCTTCTTCGCCCTCCGCTTGGGGATCGCGGCCTGGCCTTGGCTCGCGCTACGGATCAACGCGAAGAAGGCCGCCGCGCTTGCGGGCCTGGCGGCCGTGGCGGGTTATCTGGTGATCTCCGGCTCCCCGCCGCCGGCCGAG
>NZ_DATAGM010000355.1:0-19115 GCF_036263695.1 Phenylobacterium sp. | reverse complement strand
ACGTTCACCGGCTTGCCCGCCGCCCAGTAGGCCAGGTTCGCCTTTGCGCATCCCTGCGGCTTGAAGAGCCGGATGGCGCCATTGGCGAAGTCATACTCGACGTCCAGCACGCCCAGCACGTTCTGCCCGAGGATACCGTCGGCCTGGCCGCCGGGCGCAAGTTCGCCGACCAGGAAGTCCACATTGGTGAGCGCGCCGCCGGAAAGCTCAAAGCGCTTGGCGACCATCACCTTGACCGCCTCCGTGCCGCCGACCCCGCGGACCCGCAGGCCCGGCGGCGTCATGCCCCGGCTAAGCCCGAGGCGCTCGGCGCTGCGCTCATTGATCATGCTGAAGAAGGCGCCGCTGTCGGCGACCAGCACCGCCTCGCGGCCGTTGATCTTCACCGGCACCTGCGGCTTCAGGCCGGCCATCGTCACCGGCAGGTCGGCGACCTTCTGCAGCTTGCAGCCGGTCTCGCCCCAGGCGGTCCCGGCGAGGCCGGAGGCCAACGCGATCCCCAGCAGAACCGACCGCATCCTCGCCCCTCCTGATCTGGACGCGACGCTACCATAACTGGTGGATGGACGGGAGATGCGCGCCCCGCGGGGACATCTCTGGCGGCCGGCGACGCGGACCGCTATGCGGGTGACCACACCGGAATGGCCTGCCCGTATGAAGATCGCGATCGTCCAGTTCGACACACGGCCGCTGCCGCAGTTGGGCGACATGCTGGCGCTGCTGGTGCGCAACAAGGCCTATGCGGAGGCCCACGGCTACGACTACCGCTTCCTGGACAAGGCCTACTTCGACCTTCCGGTCTACTGGCAGAAGCCGCAGATCTGCCGGCATTACCTCGCTGCCGGCTATGATGCGGTCGCTTGGCTTGACACCGACGCGGTGGTGCACGACCTGGCCCGACCGATCGAGACACTGTTCGAAAGCGCCGAGGCCATGGTCGGCGCGGGGGACAATCCCTACTGGAGCGCCCCGTTCAACGCCGGAGTCTTCCTGGTGCGCGGGTCCGAAGGGGCGGCCATCCTGGAGCGCTGGTCGGCGTTGTTCGCCGGGACCAAGTGGCGGCGCACCGAGACGGCTTGGGTCTGCGAGGACGAGTGGGCGGGGCCGTCCTATGAGCAAGGCGCCTTCTGCGCGGGCCTGCTGCCGGAGCTCACCGCCTCGGGCGTCATGCGCCTCGAGCACTGGCGTACCCTGCAGAGCCCCTTCCCCACCGAGCGCGCCTTGACCCTGCACTTCGCCGGGCCCTTCAAGGCGAACCTGCCAGCCTATCTCGAGCTGATCGGCAGCGGCGACTGATGCCCCGCAGCGCGCGGGCGAAAAAAAAAGCCGCGCCCGAAGGCGCGGCAGTTCATTAGGGAGGAAACGCCCAGGAAGGGCAGAGGCGTCAAGGACGCCTCGGACCTCCTGTATACTGTGCGACGCACAAATCTGCAAGCGGCCTGTTGCGATTTTTTCGCAACCGCCCCGCCTAAGGACGTTTTCTGTAACAATAACAATAGGCTGATATTAGTTTGCAGCGAAGTCAACTTGTTGCGGCGCACAAAACAGGCTAGTCGGAACCTCATCGTCGCGGCCCCTTGTGGACGCGGCGTCAGGCGCCGATCTTTCGCCGCATCACAAGGTTCTGGCCCCCGGAGCCGCCCTCCTCTAGAAGCCGCGGCTTCGCCTGCTGATCAGAATCCCAAATGTCGCTCCGCAACATCGCCATCATCGCCCACGTCGACCACGGCAAGACCACGCTCGTGGACCAGCTGCTCGCCCAGTCCGGCGTCTTCCGAGCCAATGAGGCGACGGTGGAGCGGGCCATGGACTCCAACGACCAGGAGCGCGAGCGCGGGATCACCATCCTGGCCAAGGCGACCTCGGTGCTGTGGCACGGGGCGGCCGGCGAGACCCGGATCAACATCATCGACACCCCCGGCCACGCCGACTTCGGCGGCGAGGTGGAGCGAATCCTCGGCATGGTCGACGGCTGCCTGCTGCTGGTCGACGCCGAGGAAGGCGTCATGCCGCAAACCAAGTTCGTGCTCGGCAAGGCCTTGAAGCTCGGCCTTCGGCCCATCGTGGTGCTGAACAAGGTGGACCGCGCCCACGCCGACCCCGAGCGGGTGGTGGGCGACGTGTTCGACCTGTTCGCCACCATGGGCGCCAGCGACGAGCAGCTCGACTTCCCGCACATCTACGCCAGCGGCAAGCAGGGCTGGGCGGTCACCGACCTGACCCACGAGAAGAAGGACCTGGCGCCGCTGTTCGACAAGATCGTCGAGCACGTGCCGGCCCCGGAAGCCGAGCAGCGGACCGACGAGCCGTTCCGCCTGCTGTCGGTGCTGATCGAGAGCGACCCCTTCCTCGGCCGCCTGCTGACCGGCCGCGTCGAAGCCGGCCGCGCCGTGCCGGGCCTGACCGTCCGGGCCCTCGGCCCCGACGGGACCGAGGTCGAGCGCGGGCGAATCACCAAGGTGCTGGCCTTCCGCGGCCTGCAGCGCCGTCCGATCGACTCGGCCGACGCCGGCGACATCGTGGCCATCGCCGGCCTTTCCAAAGCGACCGTCGCCGACACCATCGCCGCCCCGGAGGTGACCGAGCCCCTCCCCGCGCAGCCCATCGACCCGCCGACCATCGCCATCACCGTCTCGGTGAACGATTCCCCGCTGGCCGGCCGCGAAGGCGACAAGGTGCAGAGCCGGGTCATTCGCGACCGCCTGCTCAAGGAAGCTGAGGCCAACGTCGCCATCCGGGTGACCGAGACCGCCGACAAGGACGCCTACGAGGTGGCCGGCCGCGGCGAACTGCAGCTGGGTGTTCTGATCGAAACCATGCGCCGCGAAGGCTTCGAAGTGTCGATCAGCCGCCCGCGGGTGGTGTTCCAGACCGACCCCGAGACGGGCGAGCGGCTGGAGCCGATCGAGGACGTGGTCATCGACGTCGATGACGACTTCACCGGCGTGGTGATCGAGAAGCTGTCGGCCCGCAAGGCCGAGCTGAAGGACATGGGCCCCTCGGGCGCCGGCAAGACCCGGATCACCCTGCAGGCCCCGTCCCGCTCGCTGATCGGCTATCAGGGCGAGTTCCTGACCGACACCCGCGGCTCCGGCGTGCTGAACAGGGTCTTCTCCCACTATGAGCCGTTCAAGGGACACATCGAGGGCCGCCGCAACGGCGTGCTGGTCTCCAACTCCGACGGAGAGACCGCGGCCTATGCGCTGTGGAACCTGGAGGAGCGCGGCGTGATGTTCGTCGGCGGCGGCGAGAAGACCTACCAGGGCATGATCATCGGCGAGAACTCGCGCAGCGACGATCTCGACGTGAACCCGATGAAGGCCAAGCAGCTGACCAACGTCCGCGCCTCCGGCAAGGACGAGGCCGTACGCCTGACGCCCCCGCGCCGGCTGACCCTCGAACAGGCCATCGCCTACATCGAGGACGACGAGCTGGTCGAGGTCACCCCCAAGAACATCCGCCTGCGCAAGCAGGTCCTGAACCCCAGCTTCCGCAAGAAGCGTCAGCGCGAACAGGCGTAAGGGCGCAGGGTGGCTGGCAAGGTCATCCTGCTCAACGGGGCGTCCAGCGCCGGCAAGTCCTCCATCGCCGGGGCCGTCCAGGCGCGGATCGCCGAGCCCTTCTGGCACGTCTCGATCGACCACCTGATGGGGGCCGGGATCCTGCCGCGCGAGCGGATCCGCAGCGGCGAGTTCCCGTGGAGCGGAATGCGGGAGGCATTCTTCGACGGCTTCCACCGTTCGCTTCCCGCCTACCTCGAAGCCGGGAACAACCTGCTCGTGGAACACATCGTCGAGACGCTCGCCTGGCGCGACCGCCTGCTCGATCTGCTCAGCGAACAGGACGTCTTCTTCGTCGGCGTCCACTGCCCGCTCGAGGAGCTGGAGCGCCGGGAGCTGGCCCGCGGCGACCGCCCGGTCGGCGACGCCCGCCGAGACTTCGAGACCTGCCACCTGCACATGGCCTACGACCTGGAGGTCGACAGCCGCGAGCCGCCGGAGGCGAACGCGGCGCTGATCATCGCGGCCTGGACAGCGCGGCGGCGGCCGAGCGCCTTCGAGCGGTTGCAACAGGAGCGGGCGTAGCGTTCAAAGCCTCGCCATGGCCAATCCGATCTTCGCAAGCCTGCCGACCACCATCTTCGAGGAGATGAGCGGGCTGGCGCGCCGGCTGGGGGCGATCAACCTCGGGCAGGGATTCCCCGACGCTCCGGGACCGGAGGCGGTAAGGGCCAAGGCGGCCGAAGCGGTGCTGAACGGCTACAACCAGTACCCGCCGATGGCCGGGCTGCCGGAGCTTCGCGAGGCGGTCGCCCGTCACTACGCCCGCACGCAGGGGCTGGACCTGGACTGGGAGAGCGAGGTCACCGTCACCTCGGGCGCCACCGAGGCGCTGGCCTCCGCATTCCTGGGGCTCATCGAGCCAGGCGACGAGGTCATCGTCTTCCAGCCGCTCTACGACGCCTATGTGCCGCTGGTCCGCCGGGCGGGCGGGGTCCCGAAGCTCGTGCGCCTGTCGCCGCCGCATTGGCGGTTCGACCGGGCGATGCTGGAGGCCGCCTTCACCGAGCGAACCCGGTTCGTGGTGCTGAACAACCCCATCAACCCGGCGGGCGTAGTTCTGCCGGAAGAGGATCTCGCCGTTCTGGCCGAGCTCTGCGTGCGCTACGCCGCCGTCGCGATCTGCGACGAAGTGTGGGAGCAGGTCGTGTTCGCGCCGGCGAAGCACCGGCCGCTGCTCGGATTTCCGGGCATGCGCGAGCGGTGCGTGAAGATCGGCTCGGCGGGGAAGATGTTCGGCCTGACCGGCTGGAAGGTCGGCTTCCTGTGCGCCGCGCCGGAGCTGACCCGGGCGCTGGCTCGAACCCACCAGTTCCTCACCTTCACCACCCCGCCCAACCTGCAGACCGCCGTCGCCTTCGGGCTGGAGACCGGCGAGGCCTGGTTCGCGGAGATGCCAGTGCGCCTGGCGACTTCCCGCGACCGGCTGACCGAGGCATTGCGTCGTGAGGGGTTCGCGGTGCTCCCCTCGCAAGGGACCTATTTCCTCAATGTCGATCTGCCGGCCTCCGGCATCGATGTTCCCGACCGTGAGTTCGCGTTCTGCGCGGTGCAGGAGGCGGGTGTGGCCTCGATCCCCGTATCGGCGCTCTATGAGGAGTCGCCGGTGACGACGATCCTGCGGCTCTGCTTCTCGAAGAACGATGAGACGCTGGACGAGGGCGTGCGGAGGTTGGCGAAGGCGCGGGAGATTGTGCGGGGTGGCAGGTAGCCCAACCCGTCACCCGGAGCCGTCCGCGACTAGTTGCGCGGAGCGCTACCTGTCCCGTCCCGCTCTGTATCTCGCCGGCGTCACGCCGAACGCGGCCTTGAAGGCGGCGATGAAGGCGCTGGGGCTGGCGTAGCCCGCGTCGAGGCCGGCGGCGGTGACCGAGGCGCCGGCGGTGAGCTGTACCAGGCCGTGCTGCAGGCGCGCGCGGGTGCGCCAGGCCTCGATGGAGAGCCCCGTCTCGGCGGCGAACAGGCGCTGGAGGGTGCGGACGCTGGCGGCCGCTTCCCGGGCGAGATCGGCGAGCGGCGCAGGCGTCGCGGGATCGGCCAGCAGCCTCTCGGCCAGGCGCCTGGCGCGGGCGTCCTGCGGGAGCGGCAGGCCGAGCGGAGTGGTCTCGCTCTTGGCCAGGAGGTCGAGCAGCACGCCGCAAAGCCGCGCGTCCTCGCCGACGTCGGTGCGCAGCATGCCGCCGACGATGTGCAGCACCAGCTCGCGTAGCAACGGCGAGACTTCCAGGGCGCGGCACGCCGGCGGCAGGGCGGCGGCGGCCTGCGGCGAGACATAGAGCGTCCGCATCGCGGTCTGGCCGCGCATGTGGATCTCGTGCGGAACCCTGGCCGGCACCCAGATCGCCCGGGTGGGCGGCACCAGCCAGGCGGCCTCGTCGGTTGCGACGCGCATCGTCCCCGAGGCGGCGTAGATCAGTTGCGCCCAGGCGTGGCTGTGCCGATCGATCCGCTCGCCGTCGCGGTAGGTGACCGCCAGGCTGCGGACGGAATAGCTCTCGCTTTGGCGCACTCCCGACATTTCTCGTCAGGATAGCGTGAGAACGCCGTTCCGCCAGCGGCTAGCTTGCCACCGCACATCCGCAGGAGCCCTGCCATGCCCGCCACCTTGCGTCACTTCTCCATCAACGCCGACGACGTCGACAGAGCCCGCCGCTTCTACGAGGCGGTGATGGGCTGGACCTACGAGCCCTGGGGGCCGCCCGACTACTACCAGGCCCGCGGCGCCGGGATGGCCGGCGCGCTGCAGGAGCGGCGCGAGATCGCCGGCCGACCGCAGAGCGTCGAGATCACCTTCGGCGTCGAAGACCTGGCGCAGACCATCGCCGACATCGAGGCGAATGGCGGGAGGATCCTGACACGCCCGTTCCGCATCGAGGGCGTCGGCGAGCTGGTCTGGTTCGAGGACACCGAAGGCAACGTTCTGGGCGCCATGAAGTACGACCGGGAGGCGGGCCGGTGACCCTGCCCGCCGATCCCAAAGCCCGCGCCGTCGCCGAGCGGCTGCACGCCCGGAGCGCAGCCCAGGAGGCCGAGCTCGGCGCCTACTTCGGGCGGCGCGCGAAGGAAGGCACGCTGGACTGGAAGGGGCTGGACGCCGAGGCCCACAGCTTCATGGCCGACAAGCTGGTGGCCCTGGAGCCGGATAAGGCCGCCTTCTGCGCCCAGGTCTGTCGGGCGCTGCGGGCCCGGACCGTCGTGGAGGTGGGCACCTCCTACGGGGTCTCGACCATCCACCTGGCGGACGCGGTGCGCGAGGTCGCCCTGGCGGGGGGCGGGGCCGGCAAGGTGATCGCCACCGAGTACGAGCCGGCCAAAGCCGCCGCCGCCCGCGCCCACTGGGCCGAGGCCGGGGTCTCCGACGTCATCGAGCTGCGGGAGGGCGACCTGCGCGAGACGCTGAAGGATCTGCAGGGGCCGATTGACTTCGTGCTGATGGATATCTGGACCGAGATGGCCCGCCCGGCGATCGAAATGATCGGGCCGCACCTGCGCCCCGGCGCCGTCGTCATCGCCGACAATACCGCCCAGTTCGCGCACGCCTACGCCGACTACTTCGCCTACGTGAACGACCCTGCCAACGCCCTTCGCACCCAGACCCTGCCGTTCTCAAACGGGCTGGAGTTCACGGTGAAGTGCTAGGCGCAACGGCGGCGCGCGCGGCGAGTTGTTCGTCGGTCCCATTCCCAGGAGCGCGCGATGGCCGGACTACTCGAACAGATTCTCGGCGGCATGGTCGGCGGCGGCATGGGCCGCAGCGCCGGGAGCCGGATCGGCGGCGGCCGCTCGGCGGCGATGAACGGTCTGCTGATCGCCCTCGCCGCCAAGGCCGCCCAGCACTACATGCGCCAGCGCGGCGGCGGCCGCAGCTTCGATCCGAGCCGCAGCTCCTCCGGCGGGTTGGGTGCGGGACTGCCTGGCGGCATGGGGGCCGGCCTGCCTGGTGGGCTCGGCGGCCTGCTCGGCGGTCTGGGCGGGGCGGGCGCACTCGGCGCGCTGCTCAGCCAGCTCCGCGAACGCGGCCTCGGCCAGGAGGTCGACTCCTGGGTCCGACCTGGGCCGAACCAACCGGTGCCGCCGCAGCGGCTGGCGGAAGCGCTCGGCGACGAGACGGTGGAGTCCCTGGCCGCGGAGACCGGAATGCCGCGCCAGGCGCTGCTCTCCGAGCTCTCGCAGGCGCTGCCCGAGGCCGTCGACGAGCTGACGCCGGAGGGCCGCGAGCCCACCGACGACGACCTCGGCCGCATCGGCCAGGCTTAGCGCCTACCGGCCCTCGAACTTCGGCGGCCGCTTTTCGCGGAAGGCGGCGACGCCCTCGCGCACGTCGTGGCTGGGGTTGGAGATCATCACCGCCATCTGGGCGTCGGCGAGGGAGCTCTCCAGCGAGGTCTCCATCGCTTTGGCCATCATCATCTTGGTGAGCCGGACCGCGAGCGGCGCCTTCGCGGCGAGCTGTTCGGCGAGATCCAGGGTGTGGGCCTCCAGCACCGGATCGCCGACCACCTCGGTGACGAGGCCCAGGTCCTTCGCCACGCCGGCCGGGTAGATCTCGTGCAGCAGAGTCATCTTCAGCGCCCGGTCAAGGCCCATGGCCCTGGGAAACAGCCAGGCGCCGCCCTCGTCGGGCAGCAGGCCCACCTTGTTGCTGGTGTCGCCGAGCCTCGCCGACGCGCCGGCGATCCGCAGGTCGCAGGCGAGCGCGAGAGCGAGCCCCCCGGCCACCGCGAAGCCGCGGATCATGGCGACGCTCGGCTTGTCGAGGCGGCGCAGCGCCAGCACCACCGCCTGCATGCCGTCGCGCATCTCGCGCCCATGGCCCATGGGCTGGGTGCGGACCGTGCGCGAATGCTCGGCGTCGGCGCTGGAGATGTCGCCGCCGGTGCAGAAGGCCCGCTCGCCCGCGCCGGTGATCACCAGCGCCCCAAGGGTGTCGTCATCGCGGAAAGCGGCGATGGCGGCCAGCAGCTCCTGGGTCATCCGGAAGCTGTAGGCGTTCATCTGCGCCGGGCGGTTCAGGGTGATCCGCGCCACGTGCGGTCGGGGCGTGTCGAACAGGATGGTCTCGAAAGCGTCGGTCATCATCGCGGCGTTCTCCTGGCTGACGGATGAGGCTAGCGCGGCGGCGGGCCGGGCGTCGAACGGCGCGTTCGGGCGTTATGGCTGCGGATTTCGCAAGCAGACGGAGCTCTGGTTCAATGGCGCAGGCGCAAGGCGCTCAGGATCTCGAGGACCTGCTCGGTGAGCTTCGCAAGGCCGCCGACGGCAATGGACCGCGAGTGAGCGTTCAGGAGATCATGGACGCGGTGGGCCAGCGGTCATTCGGGCCGCTTCTGCTGCTGGCCGGCCTGCTGGGCATGACGCCCGTCGCGGCCGTCCCGGGCGCGCCCTCGATGATCGCGCTGATCACCCTGCTTGTGGCCGGCCAGCTGCTGATCGGCCGCGACGCGTTCTGGCTGCCCAAGTTCCTGCTCAAGCGCTCGGTTCGGGCCGACCGGCTGCAGAAGACCGTACGGGTGGCGACCAAGCCCGCCCGCGTGGTCGACCGCATGGTCAAGCCCAGGCTGGAGGCGCTGACCGGCCCCGTCGCCGACCGGATGGTCGCCCTCGTCTGCGTGGTCCTCGCCTTGTCGGTGCCGCCGCTCGAGTTCCTGCCGTTCGTCGCCTTCATCCCCTCCGCGGCCATCGCCAGCTTCGGCCTCGGCCTCATCGCCCGGGACGGCCTCCTGGTGCTCATCGCCTTCGCCATCAGCGCCGGCGCCCTAGGGTTCGGGCTGTACCACCTCATCTGGTGAGGGGCGTCAGGTCAGCACTGACGCCCAGCCAGTCCCTGATCAGCAGGTGGAGCCGCCGTCGACGATGATCGACTGGCCGGTCATCCAGGAGGCCGCCTTGGATGCGAGGAACACCGCCGCGCCGGCGATGTCGTCGGGCTCGCCGAGGCGGCGGAGCGGGGTGTTGGCGCTGGAGCGCTTCTCCGCTTCGGGGGTGTCCCACAGGGCCCGGGCGAAGTCGGTCTTCACCAGGCCCGGGGCGATGCAGTTGACCCGGATGTTGTGCGGGCCGAGCTCGACGGCGAGGTTGCGGGCCAGCTGGAAGTCGGCGGCCTTGGAGATGTTGTAGGCGCCGATGCCGGTGGAGCCGCGCAGGCCGCCGATCGAGGAGATGATGATCACCGCCCCGTCGCGGCGCTCGATCATCTCCGGGGCGACCATCTGCACCAGCCAGTGGTTGGCGATGATGTTGTTGTCGAGGATCTTGCGGAAGGCGTCGTCGCTGATCTTCGACATCGGCCCGAAGAAAGGGTTGGTCGCGGCGTTGCAGACCACGATGTCGATCTTGCCGAACGCTTGGCGGGTCTCGTCGACCAGCCGCTGCAGGTCGTCCTTGGACGAGATGTTGGCCGGCACGGCGATGGCGTGGCCGGGGTGGCGGGCGTTGATCTCGGCGGCCGCTTCCTCGCAGGGCCCGGCCTTGCGCGAGGAGATCACCACCTTGGCGCCCTGCTCGGCCATCCGCTCGGCGATCGCCCGGCCGATGCCGCGCGAGGAGCCGGTGATGATCGCCACCTTGCCCGTCAGGTCGAACAGGCTCTGCGCCTGGCTCTGGGCGTTGGCCTCGGCGAGGACTTCGGTGGTCATGGGCGTCTTCCCTTAAACGTGTGTTTGAGCGCCATTTGCCGCAGCCGCTTCCGGAAGGTCAAGCGTCAGCGGCAGAGCCGGTAGGGGCCGCGGTCGAGGTGGAAGTGGTCCCGATGGGCCGCGTTATACTCAGGGCCAAGCGTGCCGTGGAACCAACCGCAGGCGCCGTCGCGCACCCGCCGCAGGAAGGCGCCGCGGGGATCGTCCAGCCGGTAGTGCGGCTGCACGCTGACCTGACGCCCCGTGGCGAGCGCGAAGGTGTGGACGTCGACGGCGTTGGCCCCGGCGTGCTCGCTGCGCCGGCCCTCCGCACGGCCGTAGACGTTGCGGCAGGCGTAGGTCCCGAAGTGCTCGATGCGGGTCACCGGTGAGCCCAGCAGCTCGCGCGCCGCCGGCTGCACCGCGTGCCGCTCCCAGCCCACGTAGCCCAGCGCCAGCGGGCAGGTCATCACCGGCGCCTGGGGCGAGAGCCGAGTGACGCCCCCGCGCACCCGCACGACGTTCTCCGTCGCGCAGCCGCCGATCGTGCGGTTCGGCTCGTTCGCGAACTCGACGCCCGCACGGGCCAGCGCGGCGCGGCAGAGCTGCGGATCGTCCGCCGCCCGCTCGAACTGCGCGCGGGTGGCTAGGCCCGGAGGACGGGCCAGATCCAGCGGCTTCCACGGCAGGTCCTGCGGCGGCGCCCAGGCGTTCACCGCGCCGATCAGCAGGATGGCGACGACGGCGAAATCCAGCAGGCTAGACCAAAGTCCAGCCGTCGCCACGGCCTCCGCCGAGGGCGTCTTGGTGAGGAAGGACCAGGGGCGCGCCACGGCCCGTCAGATAGGGTGGAACGACTGCAACTTCACCACGCCGGCGCGTTTCCTGCGCCCTACCCCCTTGCGGCGGGCGGCTTGGCGATACAGGTTCCCGGCCACTGAACGGAGGCGCTGAATGTATATCCGCATGGACGACGACGAGGACGAGGACCAGGAGAAGTCGCGGCTGCCCGACATGCCGCTGACCGCGGGTCCGGTCCAGAACGCCCTCTTCAAGGGACGCACCGTGCTCGTTTTCGGCGAGATCGACATGCGGCTGGCCGAGCGCGTTTCGGCCCAGCTGCTGGCGCTGGCCTCGGAGAGCGACCAGGACATCAAGGTGTTCGTCAACTCGCCCGGCGGCCACGTCGAGAGCGGCGACACCATCCACGACATGATCCGCTTCTGCGGGCCGAAGGTGAAGGTGGTCGGCACCGGCTGGGTGGCCAGCGCCGGCGCGCACATCTTCCTGGGCGCCCACAGGGAGAACCGCTTCTGCCTGCCCAACACACGCTTCCTGCTGCACCAGCCGATGGGCGGCGTGCGTGGCCAGGCCTCGGACATCCAGATCGAGGCCGAGGAGATCGTGAAGATGCGCGAGCGGGTGAACCGGATGATCGCCCGTGAAACCGGCCAAACCTACGAGAAGGTCGTCAAGGACACCGAGCGGAACTTCTGGATGAACGCCGAACAGGCGGTCGACTACGGCATCGTCAGCAAGATCATCAACAACGCCACCGACGTATGACCAGGCCGTGGTGGCGGGGGGCGGTCCTCTACCACGTCTACGTCCGCAGCTTCTTCGACGCGAACGGCGACGGCCAGGGCGACCTGGCCGGCGTCACGGCGAAGCTGGACTACATCCAGAGCCTGGGCGTCGACGGGATCTGGCTCTCCCCCATCCACCCTTCGCCGGACCGGGACTGGGGCTACGACGTCGCCGACTACGAGACCGTCCACCCCGACTACGGCACGCTGGCCGACTTCGAGACCCTGCTTGAGTCGGCGCACGCCCGAGGGCTCAAGGTGCTCCTCGACGAGGTGCTGGCTCACACCTCGGACGAGCATCGCTGGTTCGTGGAGAGCCTGACCGGCGGCGAGGCCGGGCCCAAGGCGAACTGGTACGTCTGGGCCGATCCCAAGGAGGACGGGACGGCGCCCAACAACTGGCTCTCGGTCTTCGGCGGGCCGGCCTGGGCCTACCAGCCCAAGCGGCGCAAACACTACCACCACAAGTTCCTGCGCCAGCAGCCGAAGCTGAACTGGCAAGACCCGGGGGCCCGCGAAGCGGCGCTGGGCGTGCTCGACCTGTGGCTGGAGCGCGGCGTCGACGGCTTCCGCCTCGACGTCGCCAACGCCTTCCTCCACGACGCAAGCTTGAGGGACAACCCGGCCGTGCCGCCGGGGGAGCGCACCTCCGCCCACTGGCGGCACGCCTCGGACCTGCAGCGGCACCTGTTCGACTCCAACCTGCCCGAAAACATCCCGCTGCTCGAGGATGTGCGGCGCCGCGTGGAGGCCCACGGCGACCGCTTCGTGTTCGGCGAGTTCTCGGAGGAGGAGGCCCGCTGCGGGGCCTACTGCAGCCCGGGCGAGGGCCTGCACTCCGGCTACACCTTCGTGATGCTGCTGGCGCGCAAGCTAGGCCCTCAGTTCGTGCGGGACCACTACGCGACGCTGGCCGACCACCCGCTGCACTGGCCGACGATCAGCTTCTCGAACCACGACGTCCCGCGCACCGTCAGCCGGTTCGGCGGACCGGATCCCGGACCTGAGGTCGCCAAGCTGCTGTTCGCCCTGCTGACGACGCTGAAGGGCACGACGCTGATCTACCAAGGCGAGGAGCTGGGCCTGCCGCAGGCCAGGCTCTCCCGCGCCCAGCTCCGCGATCCTGTCGGCGACCTCTACTGGCCCTACGACGGCGGCCGCGACGGCTGCCGCACGCCGATGCCCTGGCGCGCCGATGCGGCCAACCTGGGGTTCACGAGCGGGACGCCGTGGCTGCCGATGGCGCGGGAGCACGCCGGCCTCACGGTCGCGGCGCAGGAGGCGGATCCGGACTCGGTGCTGGCGTTTTCAAGAAGAGTCATCGGGCTGCGCAAAAGGTCCGAGGCGCTGACCGCCGGCGACATCGATTTCCTGGAGACGCCGGACCCCGTGCTCGGGTTCACGCGGACGGCAGGCGGCGAGACGGTGACGTGCGTGTTCAACCTGGGCGCGGACAGAACTTCGACGCCGATCTCGGGCGAGCTGCTCTTGGCTAGCGGCGAGGTGGCGGCCTCGCAACACGGCCTCGACCTCGAGCCCTACGCGCTCGCCATCCTGAGGGCAGCCTAACTCATCCCATCATCCCGGACGGCGCGAAGCGTCGATCCGGGCCCGGGTCCGAGCGCCTTCTGGGTCCCGGCTCTCCAGCCCTCGATGAGGGCTTAGGGCCGGGGTGACGGTAGAAGTTTGCTCAGGCCGCCCGCGCTGTCGGGGCCGCGTGGGCCCCGCCCACGTCGAACTTGTCCAGGCGCTGGAAGAGCTCCTCGGCCTTCTGGGTCAGGGAGTGGCTGGAGGCGGCGGACTGCTCGACCATGGCGGCGTTCTCCTGGGTGACGCGGTCCATCTGACTGACGGCGGTGTTCACCTGCTGGAGGCCCGAGGCCTGCTCCTGGGCCGAGGCGGCGATCTGGGCGATCAGGGTGTTGACGCCGGCGACCTGGGCGCTGATGCGGCTGAGCGCCTCGCCGGTCTGGCCGACCAGCTCGACGCCGTGAGCCACCTGGTCGGTGGAGGCGCTGATCAGCGACTTGATCTCCTTGGCGGCGTCGGCCGAGCGCTGGGCGAGGCCCCGCACCTCGGACGCGACGACCGCGAAGCCGCGGCCCGCCTCGCCGGCCCGGGCGGCCTCGACCCCGGCGTTCAGCGCCAGCAGGCTTGTCTGGAAGGCGATCTCGTCGATCACGCCGATGATCTGGCTGATCTGCTGGGCCGATCCCTGGATCTCGCTCATCGCCGTCATCGCCTGGCGCACCAGGTCGTCGGAGCGGCCCGCGTCGGCGTTGGCGGCGGAGACCGCGGTGTGGGCCTCCTTGGCGTCCTCGGAGGTCCGCAGGACCGTTGAGGTGAGCTGCTCGACCGCCGCGGCGGTCTCCTCGAGGCTGGCGGCCTGGCGCTCGGTGCGCGCGGCGAGCTCGTCGGTGGCGCGGCTGATGTCGCGCGCGCCGCTGCGGATGTCGTGGGCGACGGCGCCGACCAGCTGCATGGCTTCGCACAGCTGGCCGACGGCGCGATTGAAGTCGCTGCGCAGCTTTTCGTACTCCGCGGTGAAGCCGTCCTGCAGCCGGGTGGCGAGCCGCCCGTCGGCGATGGCGTCGAGGGCCTTGGCGAGCTGGTCCACCACCTGGGCCTGGGCAAGGCCCGCCGCGCGGAACGCCGCCTCCGTGGCCTGCAGTTTCTCGGTGTTGGCCTGACTGGCGACATTGGCCTCGGCCTGCAGCCGGTTCCGGTCAGCGATGCCCTCGCGGAAGATGCCGAGAGCCGCAGCGATGCGGCCGGTCTCGTTGCGATCCGAGCGGCAGGGAATCTCGACCTCGACATCGTTGGCGCTCAGCCGCTCCATCACCCGAACAAGGGCGTTGACGCGCGAGGCGAGCGCGCGGGAGATCGAGACGGCGAGCAGGGTTGCGAAGGCGAGCGCCACGCCGACCAGCGTCAGGTTAACGGCCATTCGCAGCCGCAACTTGGCGATGCGCGCCTCGAGCAGCCGGCTGAGCTCCTTCTCGGCGGCGACCCAGGTCTGGTCCACGACGCCGTCGAGAGCGGCGGCGGCCTGGGCCGTGGCCTCGGGGACTCCCGCCTGTGCTGCTGTCTGGACGGCCGCGCCCGCCGCTTGAAGCTGGGCGGTAGGCTCCGTCAGCGCCTTGCGCGTCGCGCCCTCCCGGTTCTTCTCCATGGTGGCGTTCAGAGACGAAAGCGACTGGTCCTGGGCGATGGAGAGGTGATCGAGGGCGCGGACGACGAGCTGCGGATCGCCGCTGCCCAGGGCCGCCTTGAGCTCGGCATTGGCGCGGTACAGGGCCGGCAGGCGCACCGTCACCGCGTCCATGGCGTAGAAGCTGTCCAGGTCCGGATCGAGGGTCAGGTTGGAGCCGTCGGCGACGGCGGTGACCAGGCCGACACCCGCCCTGATCTTCTCGATGCCGGAGGCCTGCTGAAAGGTTCCGAACGCCTTGGTCTCGCCGAAGCTGTCGCCGGCGTCTTCCAGCGCCTCGCCCTTGACCATCGCCGGCCAGACCTTCTGGAGATACTGGCTGCCCTGGAGTTCCCTGGCCGAGAAGTTGATCTGGTCCAGGCTCGCCTGAACGAA
Source organism: Phenylobacterium sp. (assembly GCF_036263695.1). Lineage (GTDB taxonomy): Bacteria > Pseudomonadota > Alphaproteobacteria > Caulobacterales > Caulobacteraceae > Phenylobacterium. The sequence continues at coordinate 3,769 of NZ_DATAGM010000355.1, read as the reverse complement.
CAGCACCAGCAGCAGGACCAGCGGGGCGCAGAACAGGCCGGAGATCAGGGCCAGACGAGCCCCGAAGCTGAGGCGGGAGTGGATCAGGTCAAACACGACATTCCGCTCTCTAACCAAGGGCGGAATTAGGTTAACGGCGCAAACGCTAACCTTTAGCTAACGATGTTCGGGTGCTCGCCCTTCAACGCAACGCCTGCGGGAACTTCGGCATGGCGTCGAAGTCTTCGGGCACGTGCTGGCGCACGACGCGGGCCTTCGTCTGAGTGGCCAGCTGCTCGATGGCCTCATAGCTCTTCAGCGTCTGGGCGCGGTCGACGTTGAAGCGCGGCACGCGTTTGGCCGCCCGGCTCTCGGCGATGTGCCAGAGGTCGCCGGTCAGCAGCACGGGCCCCGCCTTGGCGAGCTTGACCAGCAGCACCGTGTGGCCGGGCGTGTGGCCCGGCGCGGGGATGATCTGAACCGTGCCGTCGCCGAACACGTCGTGGGGCGCATCGCCCTTGATCTCCACCGTCTTGGCGTTCTCCAGGGCCGAATAGGCGCCGAACTGGATCTTGTTGGCCCGCGCCTCCGGGCGGAAAGCGTAGGCCCGCTCGTCGGCGTCGACGATCCAGGTGGAGCCGGCGAACAGGCCGCCGTTGCCGATGTGGTCGAAGTGGCTATGGCTGACCGCGATGAACTCGATGTCGGCGGGCGTGAGGGACAGATCCTTCAACTGGTCGGTCAGCTTGCGGGCCATGCTCATGCCCGGCGGCTTGGCGGGCGCGTCGGCCATCGCCTCGGGCAGGCCGGTGTCCCACACGAGGTCGCCCTTCGGATGGCGGATCAGGTAGCAGGGCACGACCAGGTTCTTGGCCACGCCCTTGTAGGCGCCGTCGTCCGCGAACGCGTCGGCGTCCGGCAGGCTCATGCGGCCGCAGTCGATGGCGTAGAGGGCGACGTCGGGCGCCGCGGCATGCGCCGCACCCGCCATGAATATGGACGCGGCGAGGGTGGAGAACAGGACGCGCAGGGTCACGGGCTGGCCTTCTGAATATTGATCCCGCCAAAGCTGCACCCTGGTGAGCTTCAAGGAAAGGTTTGCGTTTTGGCGGCATAGGCGCCACGCCGCGCGACCGCCCATCGGAAGAGACTCCTTCGCATGCCATTCGCCGCCACCCACCCGGCTCTCGCCCGCGCCCTCGATGCGCAGGGCTATGGCGCGCCCACGCCCGTGCAGCAGGCGGTGCTCGAGGCGCCGCAGGACCGCGACCTGCTGGTCTCGGCCCAGACCGGTTCCGGAAAGACGGTGGCCTTTGGCCTTGCCGCCGCCTGGCCGCTGCTGGGCGAAGCCGAGCGGTTCGACCGGGCCGGCCCGCCGCTGGCGCTGATCATCGCGCCGACCCGCGAGCTGGCGCTGCAGGTCAGCCGCGAGCTCGGCTGGCTCTACGCCGAGGCCGGCGCCATCGTGGCGACCTGCGTCGGCGGCATGGATGCGCGCCGCGAGCAGCGGGCGCTGGCGGCCGGCGCGCACATGGTGGTCGGCACGCCCGGGCGGCTGCGCGACCACCTGGAGCGCGGCAACCTGGACCTCTCGGCCCTCAAGGTCGTGGTGCTCGACGAGGCCGACGAGATGCTCGACCTCGGGTTCCGGGAGGACCTGGAGGAGATCCTCGACTGCGCGCCGGACCAGCGCCGCACGCTGCTGTTCTCGGCCACCATCGCCAAGGAGATCGCTGCGCTCGCCAAGCGCTACCAGCGGGACTCGGTCCGCATCGACACCACCCGCCGCGACGAGCCGCACGGGGACATCGAGTACCGCGCGGTCCGCGTCGCGCCCAACGAGGTGGAGCCGGCCGTGGTCAATCTGCTGCGCTACTTCGAGGCCCCAGGCGCGCTGATCTTCTGCGCCACACGGGAGAAGGTCCGCCATCTCTACGGCGCGCTGCGCGAGCGCGGCTTCTCGGCCGTGCAGCTGTCCGGCGAGCTGTCGCAGAAGGAGCGGGCCGACGCCCTGCAGGCGCTGCGCGATGGTCACGCCCGGGCGTGCGTGGCCACCGACGTCGCCGCGCGGGGGCTCGACCTGCCGGACCTGGGCCTCGTCATCCACGCCGAGCTGCCGGCCAACAAGGCCGGCCTGCTGCACCGCAGCGGCCGCACCGGCCGGGCCGGGCGCAAGGGCGTCTCGGTGCTGATCGTGCCCTACACCAAACGGCGGCAGGCCGAGCGGCTGCTGGACGCCTCCGGGGTCGACGCCATCTGGTCGGGACCGCCCTCCCCCGAGGCGATTCGGGCGAAGGACCAGGTCCGACTGCTGGAGGATCCGATCCTCAACGAGGCGCCCACGCCCGAGGACCTGGAGTTGGCCGGCAAGATCCTGGCGGACCGCAGCCCCGAGGCGGTGGCCGCCGCCCTGGTGCGCCTGCACCGCGCCCGCCTGCCCGAGCCCGAGGAGGTGTTCGACCAGGACGGCGGCGCCGCCCCCGAAGGCCGGGGCCCGCCGCCTGGCCGGGCGCCGCGGATCGATCCGTCGGAGGCCACCTGGTTCCGCCTGCCGATCGGGCGCAGCAAGAACGCCGACCCGAAGTGGCTGGTGCCGCTGATCTGCCGGCTCGGCCACGTGACCAAGGCCGACATCGGCCAGATCCGCATCTTCGACAACGAGACTCGCTTCGAGATCGCCCGGGACGCCGAGGACCGCTTCCGCGAAGCCGCCAAGGCCGCGGCGGCCGCCGGCGACCTGCGGGCCACTCCCGCCGAGCCGCCGGGGCCGCAGGCCCGCCGCCCGTCGCCCGCCCGCGGTCCGAAGCGCGCCCCGCGCCCGGACAAGAAACGGGCGCGGTGACTGGCTAGGGTGTCGCGGGGAGGCCTCGCCGCCCGCGCGAGGGGACGTCCTAACCTGTCACTTCGCGGCCGGCTGCGAGAGCGACAGGTAAGTCGTGCGCTCGGGATGCGGCGAGCGTCGCGTCAGGGACGCCTTCACCAGTCACAGAATTTTTCTTCCGCGCCTGTCGGATCAGGACCAGCCTGCGCGTCTTCCAGGCGAGGAGGACGTCCCCATGACCAACCAAGCCAGCGAATTCATCTGGTACGAGCTGATGACCCGCGACCCCGACGCGGCGGCCGACTTCTATGGCGCGGTCGTGGGCTGGACGACGAAGGCGTTCGAGGCGGGCGCCGACTATCGACTGTTCGGCGCGCCCGACGCCGACGTGGCGGGCCTGATGCGCCTTGAGCAAGCGGGCGCCCGCGCCGGCTGGTACGCCTACATCGGCGTCGAGGACGTGGACGCCAAGGCCCGCGAGCTCGTCGCGGCCGGCGCGGTCCAGCACGCCCCGCCGACCGACATTCCCGGCGTCGGCCGTTTCGCCATGCTGGCCGACCCGCAGGGCGTGCCGTTCTACATCATGCGCGGCTCGTCCGAGGGCTCGAGCACCTCGTTCAAGCCGAACGCGGTGGGCCACTGCCAGTGGAACGAGCTGAACACCACCGACCCGGCCGCAGCGCTCGCCTTCTACACGCGCGCCTTCGGCTGGCAGAAGGGCGACGTCATGCCGATGGGTGAGATGGGCGACTACCAGTTCATCAACATCGGCGAGCAGATGATCGGCGCGATGATGGGCCAGCCGCCCGGCAGCCCGCCGCCAAACTGGCTCTTCTACTTCGGCGTCGACGACATCGACCGCGCCGCAAAGGTGGTGGCGGACAAGGGCGGGCAGATCCACCACGGCCCCGCCGAGGTGCCGGGCGGCGACCACATCATCGTCGCCACTGACCCGCAGGGCGCCATGGT
>NZ_DATAGM010000354.1:0-5580 GCF_036263695.1 Phenylobacterium sp. | reverse complement strand
CCACGCTGGCGAAATAGCTGTTGTAGGAGACCCAGTAGACCACCTCGGCGACGCAGCGGGTGATCGCCAGGATCGCCAGTTGGCCGCCGACCCCGCCCACCTCGGCGAGCAGCAGATATTGCAGAGCCATCGCCACGGCTCCGGCGACCAGCAGCGGCTTGAGGCCAAAACGCCGGGCGAGCGGCAGGATGAGCGGACGCAGGAAGAAGCGCCCAGCGACGACGGCCGCCTCGGCGGCGAGCGCCCAGTGGGCCGGCACGCCGACCTTCAGCAGGAAGGCGAAGAAGAACACGCCCCCGCCCGCCTGGGCGAAGGTCTGCACGGTCGTGTGCAGGTTGAGGCGATTGATCGCCTCGTTGCGGAAGAACGCCATGAGTGAGTTTGCCGATCAAGGAAGTGAGGACCGCAGCTCAGCAGAGCCGGGGGCGGGGGCGTCGCGCCGCTAGGAAATGACCTCACGCATGGATGCGTCCTTGTTCAGCGCGAGCAGCTTGAGCGCAGAACGGGGGTAGGTCAATGCTTCTTAGACCTCTCCCCCCGGCGAGAGGGGGGAGAGGTCTCAGGCCGCCAGCTTCCAGGCGAACTTCAGGTCGTCGACGAACATCGCGAAGGCCTTGGCCTTGGCTTCGGCGTCGGGGACGCGGAGCAGGTAGGAGGGATGGTAGGTGACGACGCCCTGGGCCTGATCGGGGAGCTGGATCGCCTGCTGGCGGAACTTGCCGATGGCCATCGGCTTCCCGAACACCGACAGCGCCGCCGTGCCGCCGAGGGCGACGATTACCCGCGGTCGGACGATCGCCCGCTCGGCGTCGAGCCACCAGCGGCAGGCTTCCACGTGGGAAGCGTCCGGCGTCTTGTGCAGCCGCCGCTTGCCGCGCAGCTCGTGGCGGAAGTGCTTCACCGCGTTGGTGACGAAGGTCTCGGCGCGCGGCACGCCGGCCTCGTCGAGGGCGCGGTCCAGCACCTTGCCGGCCGGTCCGACAAAGGGCTTGCCGGCCAGGTCCTCCTGGTCGCCCGGCTGCTCGCCGACGAACATCAGCCGGGCGCTCTTCGGCCCCTCCCCCGCCACCCCTTGCGTCCCCTCCCGGTAGAGCTCGCAGCGGCGGCAGACCTGCACCCCGCCCCACACCTCCTCGAGCGTGGTCGGCACCGTCCCGTCATAGGTCGCGTCGCGGCTGACGCGGGCGGCCTGGCGGACGATGCGGCGGGAGGGTTCGGTCGGCGGGGTGGCGACCATGGCGGCGGTGCGGCTTTCGGCGGCCTCGATCAGTTCGGGAATGAGCCGCGCCTCGGGCAGGTTCCGCCAATAGCGTTTGGGCATCTCCTTCTGCATCTGGGCGACCTTCAGCCGGGCCGGGTTGAAGATCGCGGCGTAGTAGGTGCGCCAGTAGTCCTCGAGGGAATCGTGCGCCGGCGCGTCGGCGGGATCGGAGCCTGGCGAGAAGCCCAGCCGCTCCCCGTCCCAGTGCACGCAGACGTCGGGGGTCAGGATCGAGAACCGCACGTTGGTGAATCGCCGGGCGAAGAAGGGCGCGACCTTCTCCGCGACCCGGTGCGCCGGCTCGAACCAGGCGGCGTAGGTCTCCGGCTGGTCCGGATCGCTGACCAGCCGGAAACGGACGAAGGCCTTCATCTTGTGGGCGGCCTTGTCGACGTTCCTGGCGAGGTCCCGCAGGCGCGCCACGTCGGGGTCGGTGACGATGTGCATCAGGTTGGGCTCGGCGCCCAGACGCCAGAGCACCCGGTACATCAGCGCGAACCGCTCGTCCGAGCGGTGCAGGATCGCTTCCTGGGCCAGTTCCACGAAGTCCTTCGGCACGGTGAAGGCGGGTGCGGCGGCGGCCGGCGTGGCCTGGCTTTCGGCGAAGAGGTCGCCCTCCCCGTCCACGGTCCAGACCACCGCCTCCGGCGCGACGCCTTCCGTACGCAGCGCGCGGGCGGCGCGCCGCCAGCCGTCGAAGTCGGTTTCCGAGCGCAGGCGCACCAGCCGCATCAGAAGAGCCTCAGCTGCTCCGGCGGAGGTTCGACCCGAGCGCGAAGATCAGCCTTGTCGGTCAGCGCCCCCGGCGTCCAATCGGCGACCACGATGAACGGCTTCAGCTTCTCGACGCTGCGGGCGGCGCGTTTCACGTCCTCCAGCCGCAGGCGCTTGTAGCGGCGCACCTCGATCAGCTTGTCGACGCTCTTGACCCCCAGGCCTGGAACCCGCAGCAGCCGCTCGCGGTCGGCCAGGTTGAGGTCGACCGGAAACTCGCCGCGGTGCTTCAGCGCCCAGGCGAGCTTGGGATCGATGGCCAAGTCCAGGTTCTCGCCCGTTCTGGCGATCTCCTCCCGCTCGAACCCGTAGAAGCGCATCAGCCAGTCGGCCTGATAGAGCCGGTGCTCGCGCATCAGCGGCGGCTTGACCGGCGGCAGGGCGGCCGCCGCATCGGGGATCGGGCTGAACGCCGAGTAGTAGACGCGCCTTAGGCCATAGGCGCCGTAGAGGCTGGCGCTGCGGGCGAGGATCTCGCCGTCGCTGGCGGCGTCGGCCCCCACGATCATCTGGGTGGACTGGCCGGCGGGCGCGTAGGACGGGGCGGCGGCCGTCCGGGCCGGCTCCTTCGCCGCGTCGATGGAGAGCCGCACCTTGCCCATGGAGCGCTTGATGCCGGCGAGGTCCTTCTCGGGCGCGAAGGCCGCCAGGCTCTCGTCCTTCGGCAGCTCGATGTTGATCGAGACCCGGTCCGCCCACAGGCCGGCCTCGTTAACCAGCTCGGGCGAGGCCTCGGGGATCAGCTTCAGGTGAATGTAGCCGCGGAAGTCGTGGTCCTGGCGCAACGTGCGCGCGACCCGCACCAGCGCCTCCATGGTGTAGTCGGCGCTCTGGATGATGCCGGACGAGAGGAACAGGCCCTCGATGTAGTTGCGCTTGTAGAAGCCCAGCGTGAGGTCGACGACCTCCTGCACCGAGAAGCGTGCCCGGGGCACGTTCGAGGACACCCGGTTCACGCAGTAGGCGCAGTCATAGACGCAGAAGTTGGTCAGCAGGATCTTCAGCAGGCTGATGCAGCGGCCGTCCGGCGCATAGGCGTGGCAGATGCCCATGCCCTCGGTCGAACCGACGCCGCGTCCGCCCACGGAGTCGCGCTTGGCGGTGCCGGACGAGGCGCAGGAGGCGTCGTACTTGGCCGCGTCAGAGAGGATGGCGAGCTTGCGCTTCAGGTCGAGTACGGCCATCCACGCAAGCTAATGTTCCAACTTTGTTCTGTCGAGCGGAGCCGTAGTGTTTCTTTCCGCCGGCGGTTCAGCCAAGCCGCTCGTAGACCCGCAGCGGCATCCCACCCACGGGCTTCAGGGTCATGTCGGCGAACACCTCCACCCTGTGGCCCGGCGTGGGCGCGAACTCGAAGCGCGCCAGCCACTGGGCCAGAACGAGCAGCGCCTCGGCCGTGGCGAACTGGGCGCCGATGCAGATCCGGGGGCCCGCGCCGAAGGGAATGTACTGGAACTTGTGCCTTCCCTCCTTGGCCTCGGGCGAGAAGTTCTCCGGGTCGAACAGGTCCGGGTCGCGCCACAACGCCTTGTGGCGGTGGACCAGCCAAGGCCAGACGCCCACCCAATCCCCTTTTCTGATCTGCAGGTCGCCAACGACTTCGTCGGCCTTGGCCTCGCGCTCCAGCCGCGGCGCCGGCGGGTAGAGACGCAGCGACTCCTCCAGCACCATGCGCAGGTAGATGAGGTGCTCCAGGGTCTCGGCTGGCGTTCCGCCGCGGCTCAGCGCGGCCCGCGCCTCCTCCGCCGCCCAGGCTTGCGCCTGCTGGTCCTCGGACAGCAGGTAAAGCGTCCAGGCCAAGGCGTGGGCGGTGGTCTCGTGGCCCGCGACCAGGAAGATGACGGCGTTGCTGAGCGCCAGCCGCGCCGCCTCCTCCGGCGGGTGGTCCTGGGCAAAGGCCTGCAGGATCTGAGTCATGAAGTCCCCCGGCGGCTCGGGATCGGCTTGGCGGGCGGCGATGAAGGCCGAGAGGCGCGAGATCAGGAAGGCCTCGGCGGCCCGGCCTTTGCGCGTGCGCCGGGTCTGGTCGAGCCAGCCTAGGCCGCCGAGCAGCGCGCCCGGCCGCAGCACCGAAGCCAGCAGGTTCTCCACGTGCTCGGCGGCCTCGTCGGTGCCGAGGCCGTGCTCCCCTGAGAACAGGGCGCGGCTGATCACGTCGAAGGTGGTGCGCACCGCCTCGGCGTCGACGTCGATGACGCCGGGCGCCTCCTGGGCCCAACGATTGGCGGTCCGTTCACCGGCTTCGACAAAGATCGGGTGGAAGGCCGCCACGGAGCCGGGCGTGAAGGTCGGCGCCATCAGCCGGCGCTGGCTGCGCCAGATCTCTCCCTCCTCCAGGAACAGGCTGCCGCCCATGTAGCGGCCCGCGAACTTCCGCATCAGCGAGGGTTTGCCGAAGCTCGGCTGCCGGTCGAGGAAGACCTGTTGTATCAGCTCCGGGTCGTTGAGCGTGTGATAGGTGAAGCCGGGGAAGCTGCGGCTGGCGTGCGACACCTCGAACGAGGCCTTGGTCCAGCCGATGATCGGGTTGCGCGACTGCGCCCCGAACATCGAGCTCCAGAAGGACGGATACACATCCGGACGATCGGGGCACGCAGGCCGAAATTTCTCGATGGCGACGGGCATGTTCACGGCGCTCTCCTACGCTCCGACTTGCAGCCTGCCGTTGCAGCGCAACCGAAGCCCACGGGAAGGATGCGGACGTTGCTGCACTGCGACAAACGATATATGAACAGGGTTCTTGTGAGCTGAGGTCACATGGCCAGACGCACGCTCCCGCCGCTCGGCGCCCTTCGCGCCTTCGAGGCCTTCGCCCGCCTGGGCCAGATGACGCTGGCGGCGGACGAGCTCTGCGTCACCCACGGCGCCGTCAGCCGGCAGATCCGCAGCCTGGAGCGGGACACTGGGCTGCGGCTGACCGAGGGGCCGCGGCACAAGCGCCCCGGTCCTGCTGGCGCCAGGCGGCGGGATCGAGCGGCTGCCGAGGCTGCACACCCGCCCGCACCTCTCCGCCTGGGCCGAATGGGAAGCTCACAGCGGCGTGCGTCTGCCTCATGCGCCGGAAGACCGGGAGTTCGAGCATCTGTTCTACATGCTGGAGGCCGCGGCGGCGGGCCTGGGCGTGGGCTTGAGCCCGTGGATCTACGTGGCCGGCGACATCGCCTCGGGCCGGCTGGCCGCGCCCTACGGCTTCGTGCCCACGCCCGCGAGGTTCTTTCTGCTGCTTCCTGCAGGCCCGCCTAAGACCGCCGCCGCGGCGTTCCGGGAATGGCTTGTCGAGGAAGCCGCCGCGGCCCCTGCGCCGCCCACTTCCGCATTGCAGATAGATCGCACCGGCGAGAAGGCCGGAACGGCCGCTTTCCCCGACGCGGCGGAGTTGGTAGGACGGACCCATAATTAAACAGTTCAATTAGGGAGTCGTCCGCGCCGGGCATTACGGGCGGCGCGTGCGGCAGGGTCGTTGGCAAACCTCGACAGTGGAGAGACGCGGCCCGCGGCCGCGACGGCGGAATCTGACCTCGCAGAGCGCGAGATCGCCTACGAAA